>CAYNXE010000143.1:4589-6255 GCA_964400995.1 uncultured Odoribacter sp. | reverse complement strand
TGTATTGCGGTTTTAATTGTTCAAAATGGCTGTCCCTGTTGAATCGTTTGCTATTCGTCAGCATGGCTAATAAATTCTTGGATTTCAACTTGTGTCCGGAATATTGTAAAGACAGTTCTATCAAATCGAGGATGGGAATACCTGCCTTAAGAATGGAATAAATGTCGTAATAATCCCTGAAATTGCTTCTGCGTAACATGACTTCCATTTTCATGGCTCCGATAGACTTGAGGTCTGCTATTTTTAGATTGTTGAAAAATTCAATGGCTTGTCTTATTGGAGAATATTTATCACAGGCATAAAAAGATAGTTTTACTCCCGATACGATGTATTCGACGTGGTCTATGTCCAATAAGTCTTTGTGTTGAATTTCCCCGATTGTATTAAGTTCCTTTTCAATCTGAAGCCAGGCTACTTCCATTTTTTCCTCTTTGCGGGTGCGCCATTTCATGAAATCCAAGTCTTCACTTTGGCGTGTTCCTATTTGTAGGGACAAGGCTGTTCCGCCCACTAAAACGTAAGGTTTGATACATTCGAGTTTTGAAACCGCCTCGAAGAGTTTGCTTGTATGTGGAGCTAATCCGTTCATGACAGTAGCGCATTAAAATGGCGGGTTGTCATCGCTTTTATGTAAGCATCCGGTTTTTGGATGTTGAAAAAGTACCAGGCTAAAAAACGGTTCAGGGTGTATAGATAAGTACCCTGTGGAACAAGTGTTGCTAACCAGACCCGTTTTATTTTTTTTAAAGGGTATATGGTAAAAAGTTGCTTTATTTCCTCCATGTCAAGGTATAGCAAAGTCTTTTCAATCAAAATGTCATCCGATACATTTTGGATGGAATCTTCATGAAAAGACCAGAAACAATGTTCTTGCTTGAGTCTTTCCAGCAAATCGGACTTTATGGCATCACTTGACATCATATTCGGGTTCTTTGGACAAAGATAGGGATTATCTGAATTTAAACAAACGATAGTTTTCACAATTTAAAAACATATTCGGCAATCTTTATAAGTTTAAATAAAATGTGTAAATTTGCCAAAATTTTGAGATTATGGAGTTTAAGGCAAAAGACATTGCGGCACTGCTGAATGGAGAGGTAGAGGGGGATGGCGAAGTGCTGGTGAACAACGTTTCCAAAATTGAAGAGGGAAAGCCCGGTACGCTGGCTTTCCTGGCGAATCCCAAATACGAGCATTACCTTTATTCGACGCAAGCGTCAGTGGTCTTGGTGAACCGAGACTTTGTCGCGGCTCAGCCGGTATCCTGTACGTTGGTCCGGGTGCCCTCTGCCTACGAGGCAATCGCGGCATTGTTGCGGATGTACGAGGATATGGTGAAACCCAAACCTCAGGGAATAGAGCAGCCTTCCTTTATTGCGGAAGGGGCTGTGCTTGGCGAGAATCCGTACATCGGAGCTTTTGCTTATGTGGGGAAAGGTGCCAAAATTGGAAATAACGTCAGGATTTATCCTCATGCCTATATCGGGGAGCGGGTCGTTATCGGTGATAACACCACGATTTATGCCGGTGTGAAAATTTATTACGGTTGTATGATCGGTGCCAATTGCACGATACACGCCGGGACGGTGATTGGTGCGGACGGTTTCGGTTTTGCACCTGCCGGCGAGGATTACAGCAAGGTGCCGCAAATCGGGAATGTCGTGAT
>CAYNXE010000143.1:0-4489 GCA_964400995.1 uncultured Odoribacter sp. | reverse complement strand
AAGGCTTATGTGCTGTTCAGAAAATTGCCTGAGCTATATGGACAATTGCGTGAATTGGAAAAAGAAATACAAACATTAAAGTCAAAACAATAATGTCAGTAAAACAGAATACCTTAAAAGGAGAATTTTCGTTAAGCGGAAAAGGTCTGCATACCGGAAAAGAAGTTTGTGCCACCTTCAAGCCGTCGGGTGAAAATACCGGTTACCGGATTGTCCGGACGGATTTGGAAGGTTGTCCGGAGATTCCGGCTTTGGCAAAATATGTCGAATTTGCCGACCGTGCCAGTTGCCTGCAAAAGGACGGGGTGCAGATTTTCACCCTGGAACATGCCATGGCTGCCTTGTACGGTTGTGGAATCGACAATTGTTTGATTGAGCTGAACGGCGAGGAATTTCCGATTCTTGACGGAAGCGCCCGCTGTTATGTTGAACAGATAGAAAAGACGGGGATAGAGGAACAGGAGGCGGAACGCCGCTTCTTTACGGTAAGAAAAAAACTGGAGTTTTATAGCGAGGAGACCGGTACCCGCATCACGATTTTGCCTGATGAGGAGTATAACGTGAACGTTCAGGTGGCGTATGCCTCTCCTTATCTGGCGATGCAGTATGCTTCCTATGCTTCCAAAACGGCCGATTTCGCCAAAGAGGTGGCGCCTTGCCGGACATTCGTTTTCTTGCGCGAGGTAGAGGCTTTGCTTGCCAACAACCTGATTAAGGGAGGCGATTTGAGCAATGCCATCGTGATTGTTGACCGGAAAATGGACCAGGGGGAAATCGACCGGCTGGCGAAATTGTTCGGTTATGAGAATATACAGGTCAAGGAAGGTGTACTGAACAATCTGGAATTGTATTACGACAACGAGCCGGCACGTCACAAGTTGCTGGACGTGATTGGCGATTTGGCATTGTGCGGTCGTTTCATCAAAGGCCGTGTCATTGCAGAGCGTCCGGGACACAAGGCGAATGCCTCCATGGCGAAGCTGTTGTACAAGGAGATTGTGGCAGAAGAGAAAGAGGATGCTTATCCGTGGGACATTGACTTGGATGCCGCTCCTCTGATGGATATTAACAAGATTCGAACCTTGTTGCCGCACCGTCCTCCGTTCCTTTTGGTGGACAAGATTTTCAAAGTGACGGAAAACATGGTGGTGGGTGTCAAGAATGTGACAATGAACGAGCCTCATTTTGTCGGCCACTTCCCGGAAGAACCCGTTATGCCCGGCGTGCTGATTGTGGAAGCGATGTCGCAGTGCGGGGGAATCCTGGTGTTGAGCGGAGTACCCGACCCGGAGAATTATTCCACCTATTTTATGAAAATCGACGGCGTGAAGTTCCGGAACAAGGTGGTGCCGGGAGATACCTTGGTGTTCAAATTGATTACGACGGCTCCGGTGAAACGAGGTGTCGTACAGATGAAAGGATTCGCTTTTGTCGGCAAAAAACTGGTGTGTGAGGGAGAATTTATGGCGCAGGTTGCGAAAACCAAAAACTTATAATTATATTTGCGGACTGAATTTTTTCAGATAGACTTAGTACTTATTAAATAATAGACGAATGAAACAACCGTTAGCCTATGTTCATCCGGATGCTCAGGTTGCTGATAATGTGGTGATTGAACCGTTTGTTACGATAGATAAGAATGTAATTATAGAGGAGGGAACGAGAATCGGATCGAATGTAACTATTCTGGAAGGTGCGCACATTGGTAAAAATTGCAAGATTTTTCCAGGGGCAGTGATTGCTGCTGTACCCCAGGATTTGAAATTCAGAGGAGAAAAGACGACTGTTAGAATAGGAGATAATACGACGATTCGTGAATGTGTCACGGTCAACCGGGGTACTGCGGCAAGAGGAATCACCGAAGTGGGCAGCAACTGTTTGATTATGGCTTATGTTCACGTGGCGCACGACTGCAAGGTGGGGGACAATTGCATTATCGGCAATGCTAGCCAGTTGGCTGGAGAGGTGTTTGTCGATGATTACGCCATTTTCGGCGGTATGACGGCGGTGCACCAGTTCTGTCACATCGGAAAGCATGTCATGATACAAGGTGGTTCGCTGATAGGCAAGGATGTTCCTCCTTATGTCAAGGCGGGGCGGTTGCCTTTGTCCTATGTCGGTATCAATTCCATCGGTCTTCGCCGTCGGGAGTTCTCCAACGAGAAGATTAATGAAATCCAGGATATTTACCGGATTCTGTTCCAGTCGGGACTGAACGTTTCGGATGCCATTGAACGGATTGAGGCGGAAATGTCCGCATCCAAGGAGCGGGATGAGGTGATTATGTTTATCCGCAACAGCAAGCGGGGCATTATGAAAGGATATACGAGATAAGCCGGAGATTCCGATACGATAAACAGCCACTCGTAGAGTGGCTGTTTTTTTATGTGTACCGCATTGATACGGCGACTGGCTCTTGGGTTTAGTAAGGGTATTTTCGTCCGCTACCGAAAGCTTTTTTGCTGATTTTGATACAAGCCGGCACTTGTGCCCGTTTGTAGTCGTTCCGGTTGGTCAGGTGGATGACTTTGCGGACGACGTCTTCAGGGAAACCTTGGGCGATGATGTTTTCCGGAGAATGATTCTCTTCGAGGTAGAGTTCCAGAATCGCATCCAATTGGGCGTATTCGGGCAGGGAATCCTGATCCTTCTGTCCGGGTCGCAATTCGGCGGAAGGAGCTTTCGTTATGGTGTTCTCGGGAATGATTTCCCTGTCTTTGTTGATGTGTCGCGCCAATTTGTAGACATCGGTTTTATAGACGTCTCCGATGACACCGAGTGAACCGCATAGGTCGCCGTACAGGGTACCGTAGCCGACGGCGGCTTCGCTTTTGTTCGAGGTGTTCAGGGCGATGTAGCCGAATTTGTTGGACATCGCCATGACCAGCATCCCCCGGATGCGTGCCTGGAGATTTTCTTCGGCGACGTTGAACGGTTCATTCTGAAACACGGGTTGCAACGTGTTCAGGTACTGGTCGTATATCTCTTTTATCGGCAGGATTTCATAGGGCATTCCGATGTTCCGGGCAAGTGCTTCGGCATCCGTGACGGAATGGTCCGTGGAAAACCGGGAGGGCATCAGTAGTCCTTTTACCTGTTGCGCTCCCAGCGCCTCGGCGGCAAGAGCCGCCACGACAGCGGAGTCAATGCCTCCCGACAGTCCCAGTATGGCTTTGGTGAATCCGTGTTTTTCAAAATAATCGCGAATGCCGAAAACGAGGGCTTTGTGCATCAGGGCGATTTTATCCTCGGACGTATGCGGCACTGATGGGCGGGCACCCATTTTGTTGGTGTCGACGATTTGGAAATCTTCTGCAAATTCGCCCAGCGTGCAAACGGTGTTGCCCTTGAAATTCACCGCCATGGAATTGCCGTCGAACAATGCGGAGGTATTGCCGCAGCAATGGTTGACGGCGATGATGTTCTTTCCGTATTTCCGGGCGAGGGCAGCAAGGATTTGCCTTTTGTTTTTGGGGCTTTCCGTCGTGAAAGGAGTCATACCCATAAAAACGGCGAAATGGTCCGATTTGTCGATAAATTCAGCCTCGTATTCATCGAAGATGATCCGGATGTTCTGGTTTTTGTAGCGGATGGCGGTATTGTCCTCTCCGGCGATGAAATAACGGCTTTCGTTGAAAATGTCGTAATCGCTGAGGATGTTTTTGTGTACGCCGTCCACCACCTCCCCGTTTTGGATGAAATAGGCGGAGTTGTACATAATGCCGTTGGTCGCGTCCAGGTTGGGACCTCCGACGATAGCTGCGATGCGGGTGCATTGCAGGGCTATTTTTTCGATAGCCAGCCGGCATTCATTGATGAATTCCTCTCTTTCCAGCAAATCCTGGGGCATGGCTCCGCAGATGGCGAGTTCGGGAAATACAATCAGTTCGGCGGATGTCTGCTGTGCCTGTTGAATGGCTGAAATCATTTTCTGACAATTCCCCTGGATGTCTCCTGTTTTATAATTGAGTTGGGCAATGGCTATTTGCATAATGTCTGATTATTATGTGGATTCGGGCGGACTTTGGTCCGCTTGCATTATCTTTGCGGTAAAAATACTATTTTTGATGTCAAATCGGATAGAAAATGTTATGAAGTTTATCATTGCGGGAATTATTTTGGGGATGTGTCTGGCCGGATGTGTCAGGAAGGACAAGCCGGATGTCAGGGGATTGGTACGGGAAGTGACGATAGGGCGCCTGGATAGGGACGTGTTTGCGCTGGACACGCTGAAGGTCGATTTGCAGGGCATTCGGGAGAAGTATGGCAGGTATTTTGACATTTATACGGGCGGAGTGCTCGATTTGGGAGTGGGGGCCGATGCCGACCGTTTGTTGCGTTTGTTTATCCAGGATCCTGTTATGCGGGAGGTGGCGGATTCCGTTGCCGCCGCCTATTCGGATATGCGTTTGCAGGAGGAACAGTTGGCGAAGGCGTGGGCGTATTATGCCTATTATTTCCCGAATCGGATGATTCCGCAGGTGTATGC
>CAYNXE010000142.1:0-6256 GCA_964400995.1 uncultured Odoribacter sp. | reverse complement strand
GTTCGCTTTTGTCCTGCCCGCTTTCAAGGGCAATGCCGTGGGCGGCGTGATTATCGCTTACCTGACGATTCTCGTATTGGGGGCAAGTTTCTCCCTGGTACCCGCTTCCCTTTGGCCGAGCGTACCGAAATTGGTGGATGCCAAAATCATCGGTAGCGCATACGCCCTTATCTTCTGGATTCAGAACATCGGCTTGTGGCTGTTCCCGTTGCTCATCGGCAAGGTACTGGACAAGACCAACCCGCAACTGGTAACCCAATTACAGGACGGAACAATCACTCCGGAGCAAGCCGCCATTTCCTACAACTATACGGCACCTCTGGTGATGCTTGCCTGCTTAGGCGTAGCCGCCTTGATTCTGGGATTCGTGCTGAAAGCCATTGACAGGAAAAAAGGCTATGGGCTGGAACTGCCGAACATCAAGAACGATTAAGCCAACCACAACTTATCGAAAAATAGCGGGGTTCATCGGATTCCCGCTATTTTTTATAAATTTGCCGTTCATTCATCCGGAGGACATCAATTAGCAAAGCCGACAGAAAACATGATTCATTTTACCCGAACGATACTGGACAATGGGCTGACCGTCATTTGCCACACAGACAAAAGCACCCCTTTCGTTTCCGTGAACGTGCTCTACAAGGTAGGCTCCCGGAACGAGCAGGAAGACAAGACGGGCTTCGCCCACCTCTTTGAACATCTGATGTTCGGCGGTTCCGAGCACGTTGCCGATTACGACCGGCACGTCCAACTGGCAGGTGGCGACAGTAACGCCTACACCACGAACGACCTGACCAACTATTACATCACCATTCCTGCCGACAACCTCGAAACGGCGCTTTGGCTGGAATCGGACCGCATGGCGGGACTGAACTTTTCCCAGCAAGTTCTGGACGTACAGAAACAGGTCGTCATCGAGGAGTTCAAGCAACGCTACCTGAATCATCCCTACGGAAATGTATGGCTGAAACTGCGCCCACTGGCGTATCAAGTCCACCCCTACCGCTGGCCCACCATCGGTATGTCTCCGGAGCACATTGAAAAAGCAACGCTCGAGGACGTGAAAGATTTCTTCCACCGCTTCTACGCGCCGGACAATGCCGTCATCGCTATCAGCGGAAACGTGGAAACGGACAAAGCCCTGGAAAGCGTCAAAAAATGGTTCGGCGATCTTCCCGCATCTCGCATCCCGACACCCGCTATCCCAACGGAACCGGAACAGCAGGCGGAAAGACGGCTGGTCGTAGCGGACAACCCCGTCCCGGCGGATGCCATCTACAAGGTGTTCCACATGGGAAGCAGAATCAGCGACCAATTCTATGCCTGCGACATCATTTCAGACATCCTGTCCAACGGGCAATCCTCCCGGCTGTACGTCAATCTGGTCAAAAACAACCGCCTGTTCTCCGAAATAGACGCCTATGTATCCGGAGATGCAGACCCCGGACTGTTCATTTTCAGCGGCAAACTCTCCAAAAGCGTTTCCGTAGAACAAGCCGAGCAAGCCATTGACCGGGAAATCGAACAATTCATCCAGGACGACATTTCCGACCACGAGGTGGAAAAAGTCATCAACAAGACCAAAGCCCGAATCGCTTACAGCGAGATTAATTACCAGAACAAAGCCGGCAACCTGGCATTTTTTGAATTCCTGGGAGATATCGACTTGATAAACAACGAAGAAGAGCGTTACAGCCGGCTGAATGTCGACACCATCCGGAACACCGCCCGGCAAATATTCAAAAAAGAAAACAGTTCAACGCTGCATTATCTGAAAAAATAAACCTCCATGATCAACCGAAACATCGCCCCGCCTCTCACCTCTTTGTCCATACCCGCTCTCCTGCCCTACCGGAAAACGATGCTGGACAACGGCATTGAAATCGTGTACATCCACGACCCGGCACAGAAGGTGTTCAAAATAGACTTCGTATTCGAGGCAGGCATATACTACCAACCTCAGCCCCTGATTGCCTCCGCGGCCATCCACATGCTGAACGAGGGTACCAACCGCCACCGGGCGGAAGAAATCGCCGACCTGTTCGACTATTATGGAGCATACGTAGATTTCTCCTGCGGATTGAACAAATCCGAGGTCAGTCTGATTTCATTGAACAAATACGCCGGAGAAACCCTCTCCATGCTATCGGAAATACTAACGGACAGCACGATTCCCGACAAGGAACTGGATATTTTCCTGACCAACAGAAAACAGGAATTTCTGGTCAACAACGAAAAAACCGCCTACCTTGCCCGAAAGAAATTTTCCGAATTGCTGTTCGGATCCGACCACCCTTACGCCAACCGGGTGGCGGAAAAAGATTTCGCCCAAGTGACGGCTTCCCCGGTGCGGGAATTTTACCATCGGCACATCAACGCCCGAAACTGCCGGATTGTAGCCTGCGGCAATGTCAACGACCACCTATTGCAAACCCTCTCGGCGCAATTTTCCCGGCTCACCGTGCCAGCACAAAGCCCGGAGATGAAAGAACAGCCATTCGCTCCGGCACGACTGGGAGTTTACCATGTCTCCAAAACGGACTCCATCCAGTCGAGCATCCGAATGGGCAAAGCCGGAGTCCGGCTAACAGAACCCGATTACGCCGGATTCATGCTGCTTAACACGATACTCGGAGGCTATTTCGGTTCGCGCCTGATGTCGAACATCCGGGAAGAAAAAGGCTACACCTACGGCATCCACTCCCTTAACGTATCCATGCCCCAGGGCAGTTCCTGGTACATCGCCACGGATGTCAACAACGAATACGTCGAAGCCACCCTTGCGGAAATTCAAAAAGAAATCCGGATTTTACAGACGCAACCGGTTCCCGAAGAAGAATTGCTTTTGGTGAAAAACTTTCTTCACGGCGAATTGTTGAGAGAAGTGGACGGAGTATTTTCCCAGTCCGACGCCTTGAAACACAAACTCAATTACGGACTGGACAACTGGTTTTATTCGGAAATCATCCGGCAAATCAACGCCTGCCGGGCAGAAGACCTGTTAGAACTGGCTCGAAAATA
The DNA here is from genome assembly GCA_964400995.1 of uncultured Odoribacter sp. Taxonomy (GTDB): domain Bacteria; phylum Bacteroidota; class Bacteroidia; order Bacteroidales; family Marinifilaceae; genus Odoribacter. The sequence goes on along the minus strand of CAYNXE010000142.1, from coordinate 3,235 downwards.
CCTGAACACAGAAGAGATGTACATCGTCACAGCAGGCAAATGACCTTGTTTTTTTCTCCGGCAGAAGCACCGAAGCATTATTGCCCGGATTATTGCTGATGCCCGGAATTTTTTGTAATTTAGTCGCTTTCAAATAACACGAAACTATGAACTTTAAAGACGAATTTCAGCAATATGCCCTCCACAACCGGGGAATCAGCAGTTTGAACCTGCATCGCTACCAAACGGCGACCAACAGTTACATCACCCCCAACATCATCGAAGAACGCCAGCTCAACATCGCGACCATGGACGTTTTCTCACGACTGATGATGGACCGGGTCATTTTTCTAGGGGTTCCGATTGACGATGATGTCGCCAACATCATCATGGCACAGTTGCTGTTCCTGGAAACGGCGGATCCGGGCAGGGACATCCAGTTGTATTTCAATAGTCCGGGCGGCTCTATCTACGCCGGACTCGGCATCTACGACACCATGCAATACGTCAACTGCGACGTTGCCACCATTTGCACCGGACTGGCGGCTTCCATGGCGGCGGTGCTGATGTGCGCCGGAACAACGGGAAAACGTTCCGCCCTGAAACACTCCCGCATCATGATTCATCAACCTATGAGCGGCGTCCAGGGACAGGCTTCCGACATTGAAATCACCTCCCGGGAAGTGCAGAAATTAAAGAAGGAACTTTATTCTATCATTGCCGAACATTCCGGTCAGCCTTTCAAGAAAGTGGAGAAGGATTCCGACCGCGACTACTGGATGACCGCCGAAGAGGCAAAAGCCTACGGCATGATTGACCAAATACTAATCAGAGAGAAAAAATAACCGTTCATGCAAGATAAATGTTCATTTTGCGGAAGAAGCCGCAGCGAGGTCAACCTGCTCATTGCCGGAACCGACGGCTTCATCTGCGACGAGTGCGCATCGCAAGCCTATGACATCGTCCAGGAGGAGATGAAAAGCAAATCCACCCTGAACCTGGACAACATCGAAATCAAAAAACCAAAAGAAATCAAGGCTTTTCTCGACCTTTACGTCATCGGACAGGACGAGGCGAAAAAACATCTGGCAGTAGCGGTGTACAATCATTACAAACGCCTATTGCAACCGGGGGACAAAGACGATGTCGAGATTGAAAAATCGAACATCATCATGGTGGGACGCACCGGTACGGGAAAAACACTGCTTGCCCGCACCATAGCCAAGATGCTGCACGTCCCGTTCACGATTGTCGATGCCACCGTGCTGACAGAAGCCGGTTATGTCGGAGAGGACATTGAATCCATCCTGACCCGACTGCTCCAGGCTGCGGACTACGATGTCGAAGCCGCCGAAAAAGGCATCGTCTTCATTGACGAACTGGACAAAATCGCCCGGAAAGGCGACAATCCGTCCATTACCCGCGACGTTAGCGGAGAAGGCGTGCAACAGGGGTTGCTGAAATTGCTGGAAGGCTCCGTTGTCAACGTACCGCCTCAAGGCGGACGCAAGCATCCGGATCAAAAAATGATTCCAGTGAACACCAAAAACATCCTGTTCATCTGCGGCGGAGCTTTCGACGGCATCGAGAAAAAAATCGCCGCCCGGCTGAATACGATGGTGGTGGGCTTCAATGCCAGCCACGCTTCCGAAAAAATCGACCGGGAAAATTTCCTGCAATACATCGCTCCGCAAGACCTGAAATCCTTCGGACTGATTCCGGAAATCATCGGGCGTCTGCCGGTGCTGACTTACCTGGAACCGCTCGACCGCCAGGCTTTGCGCAATATCCTGACCGAACCAAAAAATGCCATTATCCGGCAATACGTCAAATTGTTTGAACTGGACGGCATTACCTTGAAGTTTGAAGAAAGCGTTTACGAATACATCGTGGACAAAGCCGTGGAATTCAGACTGGGAGCACGCGGACTGCGCTCTATCTGCGAAGCCATCATGACGGACCTCATGTTTGAAGTGCCCTCGCAGGACAAGAAAAGCATTACGATTACAAAGGCATACGCCGAGGAAAAACTGGGCAAGGTCAACGCCCAGAAACTAAGGGCTTGATTCAAACAACCGGCGATTTACAGGAAGACAAGTGCAACTTGTCTTCCTGTAAAAACTCCCGTCGCTTAAGCAGGCAGATTGCTCAACATACCGTAGGGAATCTTGGTCAGCATCTCGCCCAGACTCTGAATCCCCTTTTCCAACTTCCCTTTCAGCAACATCTTCAACATCATGTTCATCTCTCCCTGAAAAGTGATTTTCATACGGGTATCGTAAGGAGCATTCTCCAGCAATTGAATCCAGAGATTAAACGCCAAAGGCAGAGAGCCGTCACTTCCCAGCTTGATTAACTTGGGTTCCTCCCGCTCCACTATTTTTATCGACATCTCCCCCATGCCTTTCAAAGTGACATGACAAGCGTCTTCCGTAAAACGGTAGCCCTCAATCTTATCCGACATTTTTTGCACATCCGGAACCCCTTCGGGCATCCCCATTTGTTTCGCCACTTCCACCAAACGACCGATCCGGTTGAAATCGGACAGCAGGGCATACACGTCTTTAATCGGACTTGAAATCTTAAAAATATCGCTTGAAATCTTCGTTACGGACATAATGGTATGACTCGTTTTATCCCCCGTGCCGTCCACCGGCAAAGGGGTATGATTATTTATACGTTTCCGGGCTTAAACGCCATTCTTTCAGTTTATCCACCTGCTCCGGCTTCACATAACCGCTCTTCAAAGCCAAATCAATCATGGCGTTGTAATTGCTCAAAGTGGTCAGTTCACATCCGGCATTCCGGAAATTGTCTTCCGCTTTCTGGAAACCGTAAGTGAATATGGCAGCCATGCCCAGTACTTCGCAACCGCCATTCCGCAAAGCCTCCACAGCCTGCAAACTGGAACCGCCCGTAGACACGAGGTCTTCGATGACCACCACTTTCTGCCCTGCCTTGTATTCTCCCTCTATCAAGTTTTCCAATCCGTGGCTCTTGGCAGAAGAACGCACATAAATAAACGGCAGGTTCAATTCCTGAGCCACCAGCACACCCTGTGCGATAGCTCCCGTCGCAACTCCTGCGATGACCTCGACTTCGGGGTATTTTTCCCGAATCAATGCGGCAAACTGCTCTTTGATATAGGAACGCACCTCCGGATAGGACAAGGTTTTCCGATTGTCACAATAAATCGGTGATTTCCAACCGGATGCCCACGTGAACGGATGATTCGGCTCCAATTTGATAGCTTTGA
>CAYNXE010000141.1:0-6260 GCA_964400995.1 uncultured Odoribacter sp. | reverse complement strand
AAATTGTTTACCGGGATCATTCCGTTGAGATTCCGTCCAAACAATGAGTTCGTTCCCTTTCATATCATAGACAATGACAGAGTCATCTATTGCATTAAAATTGTATAGTCCTTGGAAAAAAATCTCATTACTCCACTTTTCAAAAGCAGTATTGTCTATCAATATTGTAGAGTCTTGAATTAAGAGCCTCGGTGCCTCAAAAGAGTAAGTGTGATGCGTTCTGATTAATAATGAATCTTTTGCAAGATTAGTTATATACCACTCACATATATTGCTCGGATCCAGACACTCATCAGGATCACAGGCTTGAAGCCCGACAAGAATCGCAATAACTATTAAATACTTCATCAGTTTATAAAGATTTGCTACTCACAAAATTTCAATAGCTAATTTGATGAAAATGTTTTATTTCTAAAACAGATTATTCAAACAACACCCCAACGACAACTGGAACACGTGGTTCTTGTTGTTTTGCTCCATCCAGTTGAACACATTGGTCAAGCCGATATTGTAGCGGGCAGACAAAACAAATTCGCCCATACTGCAAGAAGCGCCGAGCGCAAAACTGAAATCGCAGGTATTAAACTTCTTGACCTTTTCCTTGTAAATATAAGTAACGTCATCCGAACTTCCCTTTATTTTATTTCTGACACTCAATGCCAAACCGAGCTGAGGTCCTAGGTCCACGCTCAATCTTTTCAGGACATACAATTTTGCCAGAACTGGAATATTCAAATAATTTATCTGAAGTTTATGCTTCCACTTCCCGTCATCATCCTTGTATTTTTCCCGGGCACCCTGGCGGGAATACAGCAATTCCGGCTGGATTCCGAAATAATCATTGATTTTCCATTCCGCAAAAGCGCCCAGATGACCACTCATTTTATCTTTCAAACCGGAATGGGAAATATTCGTGACACTCCAACCCGCTTTCACACCGCAATCAAAATCCCTGCCCGTCTGCGCCTTGAGCACGCAAGTTGCAGGCACGACAAACAGCAACAAAATCCATTTTTTCATATCCAATCTGTTTTTATCATTATCGATTTTCCAGTCGTCCCAAATATCATATATATCAGGTCGGAAAATGCAAATATATAAAAATTCAGTATAAAACACTATCTTTGTCCCCGCCAAGCCGTCATGGCACGCCGGCGGCAATCAAAACTGACAGTTATGCACAAAGCAGGATTCGTTAACATCGTAGGAAACCCGAACGTAGGGAAATCCACCCTGATGAACCGGTTGGTCGGGGAAAAGATTTCGATTATCACATCGAAATCCCAAACCACGCGTCATCGCATCAAAGGCATCGTCAACACGGACGACTACCAGATTGTATTTTCAGATACGCCCGGAGTGGTGAAACCTTCCTACAAGATGCAGGAATACATGCTGGAGTTTTCCAAATCGGCACTGGTGGACGCGGACATCATCCTCTATGTGACCGACGTCGTCGAGAATCCTGACAAAAACCTGGACTTCATCGAAAAAGTCAACAAATCCAAGTCACCGGTATTGCTGGTTATCAACAAAATCGACCGCACGACGCAGGAGAAACTGGAAGCCCAGTTCGACAAATGGAAGGAACTCATTCCCAAGGCGGAAATATTCCCCTTGTCCGCCACGGAGAATTTCAATGTCGACAATTTGTTGAAACGCATCATCGAACTGCTGCCCGAGGGAGAACCCTTTTTCTCCAAAGACGACCTGACCGACCTTCCGGCACGTTTCTTCGTCAACGAAATCATCCGTGAAAAGATACTGCTGAACTACGACAAGGAGGTCCCCTACTCCGTGGAAGTGGAAGTGGAAGAGTTCAAGGAAGAAGCCAAACGCATCAACATCATGGCAGTCATCTACGTCGAGCGTTCCTCCCAAAAAGGCATCCTCATCGGAAGCCAGGGAGAAGCCCTGAAAAAAGTGGGCATACAGGCGCGCATGGACATCGAGGCGTTCTTCGGGAAAAAAGTCTTCCTGAACCTGTATGTCAAAGTGCTGAAAGACTGGCGGAACAAAGAGAGTGAATTAAAAAATTTCGGATACGCAAACCAATAAGCAAGCAGGCAAACGAATGATTGGTTCAAGCCTGCCTTTTAAATCATTATGAGCAACATAGTAGCAATCGTAGGAAGACCGAACGTAGGGAAATCGACGCTTTTCAACCGGCTAATCGGCAGCCGGAAAGCCATCGTCAACGAAGAGAGCGGCGTGACGCGCGACCGGAATTACGGGAAATCGCATTGGAACGGGAAAGAGTTTTCCGTCATAGATACCGGCGGATATGTATGCAACAGCGATGACATATTCGAAGAAGAAATCAACAAACAGGTGCTTCTCGCCATGGACGAAGCCGATGTCATCCTGTTCATGGTGGATGCGGAAATCGGACTGACCGACCTCGATCAGAATTTCGCACGGCTGTTGCGCAACATAGACAAGCCTGTTTACCTGGTGGCAAACAAAGTGGACAATTCCGACCGGCTCTATGATGCCCAGGAGTTCTACCGCTTGGGCATCAAAGGCGACCTCTTCTGCATCTCCTCCGCCAGCGGTTCGGGGACAGGCGATTTGCTTGACCAAGTGGTCTCCCATTTCCAGGAAGACACCATTGAAGACACCAACCACCTGCCCAAAATCACCATCGTCGGACGACCCAATGTGGGAAAATCCTCCACCATCAACGCCTTGCTGGGACAGGAACGCAACATCGTAACAGACATTGCCGGCACCACCCGCGACTCGTTGAACACCCGTTACAACCAATTCGGTCACGACTTTATCCTGGTTGACACGGCAGGTGTCCGGAAAAAAGCCAAAGTCAATGAAGACGTTGAATTTTATTCGGTCATGCGCTCTATCCGGGCGATAGAAGATTCCGACGTGTGCATGCTGCTGATTGATGCGACCCGGGGCATGGAAGCCCAGGATTTAAACATCTTTCACCTGATTGAGAGAAACCGGAAAGGCGTGGTCATCGTCGTCAACAAATGGGACCTGATTGAGAAAGACAACAAGACCATGCAGGAATACGAAAAGGAGTTGCGCAACAAAATCGCTCCTTTCAAGGACGTTGACATCATTTTCGCATCGGCGCTGACCAAACAACGCCTGCTCAAAGCCCTGGAGGCAGCCCTCAAGGTTTATGAAAACCGGATGCAGAAACTGAAAACCTCCGAAGTGAACCGCATCCTGCTGGAAGCCATTGAGGATTATCCGCCACCCAGCTTGAAAGGCAAATACGTGAAAATCAAATACGTCACCCAGTTGCCCACCCATGCGCCCTCCTTTGCATTCTACTGCAATCTGCCGCAGTATGTAAAAGAGCCTTACAAACGCTTCCTGGAAAACAAAATCCGGGAAAACTGGAACTTCACCGGCGTACCCATTCAGATTTTCATGCGAAAAAAATAAACCAGAGCTGCTTTCGGGCAGCTCCGTTTATTTTAACCCTTCATCTTTCATTTTTTTATCTTTTAATATTACCTTTGTCTGTATTTTTTCAGCAATCTTATGGCAGAAAAAGAAAGAGTGCAACACGAAGGCATAGTCAGAAGCATATCGGACAAAACGCTGGAGATATTGATTGTCAGCCATTCAGCCTGTTCCGGATGCCATGCGAAAGGAGCCTGCGGCCTGGACAAGGCAACCCAAAAGCTCATTACCGTTCCGCTGCCGGAAGAAGAACTTCACGTCGGCGACAAAGTCACGGTATATGCCAGTCTGGGAAACGCCTTCTACTCGGTTCTGCTGGCATACGTGGTGCCCTCCGTCCTGATCATCGCCTCCATATTCTTCTTGGAAATGTCGGGCAGCAACGAATTGACGGCAGCCGTTTACAGTCTGCTCCTGCTGGCGCTGTACTTCGGAATCCTCTACCTGTTGCGCCACAGGATAAACAAGAAAATCAAATTTACGGCAGAGAAAACGAACAATTATTAAATATCAGATAATGAGTACAATTGTTATTACAATCATTTCGCTGTGTGCTATCGGAATCGTATCGGCAGTGATACTTTATTTCGTAGCGCAAAAATTCAAAGTGGAAGAAGATCCCCGCATCGACATCGTCGAGGGACTGCTTCCAGGAGCCAATTGCGGCGGTTGCGGCTACCCGGGATGTCGCGGATTGGCAGAAGCCGCCGTGAAATCGGATACGCTTGACGGCATCATGTGTCCGGTGGGAGGCGCAGAAACCATGGGAAAAATCGCAGCAGCCCTGGGTCGCGAGGTCAAAGCCGAAGCCCCAAAAATCGCAGTGGTCAGATGCAACGGGAATTGCGAGAACCGTCCGCGCACCAGTCAATATGACGGAGCACGTTCGTGTGCCATCGAACACTCCCTGTACGCCGGCGACAGCGCATGCCTTTTCGGTTGCCTGGGATGCGGCGACTGCGTGGCAGCTTGTCCCTTTGATGCCATACACATGAATCCGGACACCCTGCTTCCGGAAGTTTCCGACGACAAATGCGTTGCCTGCGGAGCCTGTGTCAAGACTTGTCCGCGCAACATCATAGAACTCCGGTACAAAGGTCCGAAAGACCGTCGGGTTTTCGTATCCTGCGTCAACAAGGACAAAGGCGGAATCGCCCGCAAAGCCTGCCAGGCGGCTTGTATCGGATGCGGGAAATGCGCCAAGGAATGCCCCTTCGGTGCCATTACCGTTGAAAACAACGTGGCATACATCGACTTCACCAAGTGCAAGTTGTGTCGCAAATGCGTAGGCGTGTGCCCGACAGGCGCAATCCATGAAGTAAACTTCCCGCCCCGCAAGGTGGAGACCGATGCCGAAAAAGCCAATCCGGCAGTAAAACCGGCACCCGCTCCCACCGAGGCTCAACCGGAAAAACAGCCGGCTGCACAGGAAGAGCCCAAAACTGAAATTTAAACAAGTAAATCTAAAAATCATACGCTGTGTTAAAGACATTCAGAATCGGTGGAGTTCACCCACCTGAGAATAAACTATCGGCAGAGGAAAAAATCAGGGTACTGCCGTTGCCGGAACAAGTCATCATTCCGCTCAGTCAGCACATCGGTGCCCCTGCCACCCCTGTCGTTCAGAAAGGCGATACGGTCAAAGCCGGACAATTGATTGCCCAGGCTACCGGATTTGTTTCCGCCAATATCCACAGTTCCGTATCCGGAACAGTCGTTGCCATTGACAACGTGACCGACGCTGCCGGTCTCTCCAAACCCGCCATCACGATCAAAGTGGAAGGCGATGAATGGGAGGAAGGAATAGACCGGTCGGAAAAAATTGAACACAACATCAACCTGTCCAAAGAAGAAATCGTCAAGGCGATTGCCGATGCAGGTATCGTGGGCATGGGTGGAGCCACTTTCCCCACCCAGGTGAAACTGACTCCTCCTCCGGGCAACAAGGCAGAATTTCTGATCATCAACGGCGCCGAATGCGAACCCTATCTGACTGCCGACCATCGGATCATGCTGGAAAAAGGCGAGGAAATCATCATCGGCGTACAGATTTTAATGAAAGCCATTGATGTCAAAAAAGCCATCATCGGCATCGAAAACAACAAGAAAGACGCCATTGCCCACTTGCAAAAAATAGCAGACAAAGTGCTGGGCGTGGAAATCTGCCCCCTGAAAATGAAATATCCGCAGGGAGGTGAGAAACAATTGATACAGGCAACCGTAGGACGCGCTGTTCCTTCCGGAGCCCTGCCCATTGCCGTGGGAGCCGTCGTGCAGAACGCCGGAACCGCCCTGGCTGTCTATGAGGCGGTCATGAAACACAAGCCGCTGGTGGAACGCATCGTGACCATTACCGGAAAGTCGGTGAAAAATCCGGGCAACTACCTTTGCCGCATCGGTACCCCCGTTTCCAAGCTCATCGAGGCTGCCGGCGGTATGCCTGAAGACACCGCCAAGGTCATCGGCGGAGGTCCGATGATGGGACGCGCCATGGTAAACATCGAGTCTCCCGTTATGAAAGGCACGAGCGGCATATTGCTGGTCAATGACAAAGAGGCGGCACGCCGCCCCGTCCGCAACTGCATCCGTTGCAGCACATGCGTTTCGGCATGTCCGGTGGGACTAGAACCCTATTTGCTGGCGAAACTGTCCACGCTCAACATGCTGGAACGTTTGGAAGAGGAGAAAGTCATGGATTGTATCGAATGCGGTTCCTGTAGTTTCACTTGTCCGTCCGCCCGTCCCTTGCTGGATTACATCCGTTTGGGGAAAGCCCGGACCGGTGCCATGATTAGAAACCGCAAGAAATAACCATGAGCGGTTGC
>CAYNXE010000140.1:4287-6288 GCA_964400995.1 uncultured Odoribacter sp. | reverse complement strand
GAAAAACTTTCCCATTTTTAACACCAAAACCGTCATTTTACCGACAATCTGTTTTACTTCTTTTTTTAATCGGATAAACTTTTTACCTTTGTACGAATTGTGCACACAAAACAAGATGCAACAATATACTAATCAATAAAAGCAATACTATGATTTATTCACAGGAAGTACAACACATGTGCGTTGTCAAAAAAGGTCCGAACCACGGACCGGCCCCGATTCCTGAAGAAGGCAAGTGGGTCAAGGCAAAAGAAATCAAAGACATTTCAGGTTTAACTCACGGTATCGGCTGGTGCGCTCCCCAACAGGGAACCTGCAAGCTGACCCTGAACATCAAGGAAGGCGTTATCGAGGAAGCGTTGGTTGAAACGATCGGTTGCTCGGGCATGACCCATTCGGCAGCCATGGCAGCAGAAATCCTGCCGGGCAAAACCCTGCTGGAAGCCTTGAATACCGACTTGGTTTGTGACGCCATCAACACCGCCATGCGCGAATTGTTCCTGCAAATCGTTTACGGACGCAGCCAGAGCGCATTCTCCGAAGGAGGTCTGGTGATCGGTGCCGGACTGGAAGACCTGGGTAAAGGTCTGCGCAGCCAGGTGGGCACGATGTTCTCCACCAAAGCCAAGGGCGTTCGCTACCTGGAACTGGCAGAAGGCTATGTCACCCGGTTGGCGCTGGACGAGGACGACGAAGTCTGCGGATACGAATTTGTACGTTTGGGCGTGATGATGGACCTGATCAAAAAAGGGACGGACGCCAACGAAGCATTGAAAAAAGCCACTGCAAACTACGGACGTTTTGCCAATGCAGTTAAATATATTGACCCACGTCACGAATAAAATAGGAGGAACATACAATGGCAAAAAGAGAAATAAAATTTGAAAGTCAGGATCGTCGGATCAACCAGATCAACAAAGTATTAAACTCCTACGGCATCGCATCCATCGAAGAAGCAGAAGCGATTTGCGAGGCAAAAGGCATCGATCCTTATCTGGAATGTGAACAGACACAAAATATCTGTTTCGAGAATGCAAAATGGGCTTACGTGGTAGGCGCCGCCATTGCAATCAAGAAGAACTGCACCCACGCAGCGGATGCCGCAGAAGCCATCGGCGAAGGCTTGCAGGCTTTCTGTATCCCCGGCTCGGTTGCCGACGACCGCAAGGTAGGTCTCGGACACGGAAACCTGGCAGCTCGTCTGCTCCGCGAAGAAACCCAGTGCTTTGCTTTCCTGGCAGGCCATGAATCTTTCGCAGCCGCAGAAGGTGCTATCAAGATTGCGGAAATGGCAAACAAAGTACGCAAGAACCCGTTGCGGGTCATCTTGAACGGCTTGGGCAAAGACGCCGCCATGATTATTTCACGTATCAACGGCTTCACTTACGTACAAACGGAGTTCGACTATTTCACCAGCGAACTGAAAATTGTGAAGACCAAGGCATATTCCGACGGTCCCCGTGCAAAAGTAAACTGCTACGGAGCTGATGACGTACGCGAAGGCGTTGCCATCATGTGGAAAGAAGGTGTAGACGTATCCATCACCGGAAACTCTACCAACCCGACCCGTTTCCAACACCCGGTGGCAGGTACTTATAAGAAAGAACGCGTACTTGCCGGCAAGCCCTACTTCTCAGTAGCTTCCGGCGGTGGTACGGGACGTACCCTGCACCCGGACAACATGGCTGCCGGTCCCGCCTCCTACGGTATGACCGACACCCTCGGACGCATGCACAGCGACGCACAGTTTGCCGGTTCATCCTCCGTTCCCGCTCACGTGGAAATGATGGGATTCCTCGGCATGGGCAACAACCCGATGGTTGGCGCCACCGTTGCCGTTGCCGTATCTGTGGCAGAAGCCCTGAACAAATAATCCGTTGGTTACGGATAAAAAAAGTCCTGCAAGTTTCCACTTGCAGGATTTTTTGTGACTGTATCTTTTTTATCATTCAGACCGCCCTACCAATCTCATAAAGGTATTCGGGAGCAAAACCGATTTCA
>CAYNXE010000140.1:0-4277 GCA_964400995.1 uncultured Odoribacter sp. | reverse complement strand
CCAGTCAATCGTGAAAGGGTCAAGGGTGAAATTCCGGAAATAATCCAAATCTCCCAATTTCTTGCACAAGCCGACGCCTTTGTTTATGATGGGGGAAAAGTCTATCAGCTTTATTTCTCCCGTATTAAATGTCGCCTTAATCTTGTAGACATCCACATACGTGGCATCTGTAATGGTCAATATTTTTGTGTCTTCCATTATTCCAAAGGTTTTATCGGCTTAGGTGCTTCAAATGAAGCCAACCTACGCCAGTTTTCCATTAATTCATCCTTGTGCAAATCCAGCCATTCATATACCATATTCAAGGCACGCCGAGGCAGTTCTCCTTTTATAATCCCCTCTTCTATCGTGACGGTTGCTTGATATTCTTTATACCAGACATGGAAATGAGGGGGATTGTGTTCACTCATATACATATAAATGATTATCCCGTAGAATCTGCTTATTTCAGGCATGGCCATTGTTTTGGATGACACAAAAATAGGCTTTATTTATAAAAAACAAAAGCCGTATCCCCTTGTATTCGAGGATACGGCTTCCGGTAATGGATTAAAATCACACCCTTCGGGGCTTTGAGCTTCTTTGGAACAAAGAGATAATCCACAACAGGACAATGGCTCCGATGAAAGCGACAATCAGGTTGGCGATAATCCCGCCGGTGGAATGCAAGCCAATCAAACTGAAAAGCCAACCGCCCAGCACGCTGCCCACAATCCCGATGAGGAAGTTAATCAGCAGTCCGAAGCCTCCCCCTCTCATGACCGTTCCGGCAGCCCAGCCGGCAACGATTCCTACGATGATAAACCATAAAAATGACATAAGCAATCCGTTTTAAATTCATATTGTCTTTTTACCGTATCCTCATCGGAAAAGTTACAATATCCGGCAGGTAATACATTCCTTGTCCGCCTTTCTTTTGATTTATCCGCAATTCTTTCCCGTACAAATAAACTCCCGAACAAAATCTATCGTCCGGTCGATGCCGTACAATGACGAATTGATGCAAAGGTCATACGACTCGGCGGCACCCCATACCTTGTCCGTGTAGTAATTGTAATAGGAGGCTCTGGATTTGTCCACCTTTTTCAGAAATTCATCGGCATCTTTCTCCGTCAGTTTCCCGTCATATTCCATGGCTCGCCGGATGCGGTCGTACCACGACGCACTGACAAAGACGCTCACGCAATCCGGATTGTCCCGCAGGATGTAATCGGCGCAACGCCCCACCAGGACGCACGACCCCTGCGAAGCCACTTTCCGGATAACATCGGATTGTATCTGGAACAGCGACTCATTGGAAAGGTAGTCGTTGCTTTGAAAAATGGCACTGTTCATCGAAAATCCCATGGTCCAGGACTTAAACAAGCTGCTGGAAGTTTTCTCGTCGGCCTTTTCAAAAAACTCTCCGCAAATGCCACTCTCCCGGGAAGCCAGGTTTATCAATTCCTTGTCATAATAGGCGATGCCCAATTGCTCCGCCAGCTTTTTCCCCACAATCCTGCCCCCGCTGCCGAACTGGCGACCGATGGTTACAATGATTTTCTTTTCCATAACAAAACGGTTTTATTGCAAAGCTATTGAATTTTTGCATTATTCAATCCTTCTGCCTTAAATTTCTTCAATTGCCAGCCCAACATCAAACCGGTGGTAATGGTGGACAATCCGTCCGCCACCGGAAAACTGCACCACACGCCGTCCGCCTCCCAGTAAAGGGGCAGCACGAACAGGCAGGGCACCAGAAAAATGAGCTGCCGCGTCAAAGAGAGGAAAATGGCTTTGCCCGCCATTCCGATAGACTGGAAGAAACTGGTGGATACCATTTGGAAGCCGATCACGGGCAACATCAGCAATATCAGCCTCATGCCATGTTCCGCCAGGTCTATCAATTCCCTGTCTACGGTAAACATCCGGATAATGGTGCGCGGAAAAATCTGGCACACCAGAAAACCGACAGTGGTAACCAGCGTTCCGCAGAAAATGGTGTATTTCAGCACCCGGATAACCCGGTCGACCTGACGAGCACCCCAGTTGTATCCGGCAATGGGCTGCATCCCCTGGTTGAATCCCATGACAATCATGATAAACAGGAACACCACCCGGTTGATGATTCCGTAAGCCCCGATATACAGGTCTCCCCCGTGATTCTTCAATCCGGTGTTCACCAGCATTACCACCAGGCAACTGCACATGTTCATCAGGAACGGGGACAATCCGATAGTCAGCATGGCGAGGATGATGTGTCCTTTTATTCTAAAAATCCCCCGCTGGAAACGGATGAAACTCTTCGGGCTGGAGAAGTGCGCCAATACTCCCAACAATGCAAGAAATTGAGCGCAGATAGTCCCTAAGGCGGCACCCCGGATACCCATGTCCAATCCGAAAATAAACAAAGCGTTCAACGCCCCGTTGATCACCACGGCAAACAACGTGGCAGCCATTGCCCGCTGAGGATAGCCGGAAGCCCGCATAACCTCGTTCAACCCCATATAGATATGGGTAATCAGATTCCCATACAGGATGACCTTCATGTAATCCCGGGCATAAGGCAGCGTGTCGGCGCTTGCCCCGAAGAAATAAAGAATCGGGTCGAGAAATATCAGGCAGACGGTCATTAAAATACCTCCGACCAGCATGTTCAGCAACAACACGTTGCCCAACACGGCTTCCGCACTTTTCAAATCCTTCTGTCCCATCTTCACCGAGACGAGGGTAGAAGCACCCACCCCGACCAGCGAGCCGAAAGCCGCAGCAAGATTAATAAACGGGAAAGTCACCGCCAGTCCGGCAATGGCCAATGGTCCGACGCCTTGCCCGATAAAAATGCTGTCCATCATATTATACAGCGAAGCGGCGGTCATCGCCACAATCGCCGGGACGGCATAGTTCATCAATAGTTTCCGAATATCCTCCGTACCCAAGGCCAGAGGGGTCTGTTTTGCCATAAATCACCCAATTAAGATTCCTCTATCAATTTCCGCAACGCTTCGATTGCCTCCTTTTCCGGTACAGCCGCACGCACCATGCGATGTCCCTTGTACAAATTCACTTTCCCGTTTCCGGCACCCACATAGCCGAAATCGGCGTCGCCCATCTCGCCTGGACCGTTCACGACGCATCCCATGACCGCTATTTTAAGCGTGCTCAGGTGAGCGAAAGCCCGCTTCACTTTGGCAACTGCTCCCTGCAAGTCGAAAAGGGTGCGCCCGCATCCGGGGCAACTGATGAATTCCGCCTTGTAGCGGCGAACTCCGGCAGACTGGAGTATGTTACGACTCAATTCCATTCCGTATGCCGCTCCGCAACGCTTCGGCGCGGTAATCCACAGCCCGTCCGGCAAGCGGTCCAGGAACAGTCCGCCCACCTGCGCCGCAATCTCCAGGCTTGTCTTTTCCGTATCCGGATTCTCCGTCCGGACATGCAACAAGGTCCTATTCCCCACGCCCAATTCCCTCATCCGCCGGAAGGCTTCCCGATAGGCATGATATTCCGCACCCAGCGACAGCACCAGAACGGCGTCCCGGTCTTCGTCCAGCCTTTCCGCCAATTCCGCATCCAGGGCTTCGACAGCATCTACCTCCACCAATACCGGCACATCCGCCTCGGGCTTCTTTTTCTTCATGTATGCTTTCCAATGGTATAGCGGACGCACCCGGGCGTGCGCATCCCGCACTTCCCGCCAATGTTCCGCAGGCACGACCACGACCGTTTCTTCCGGCAACTCCGCCAATTCATCGCCGAACCGCTCCGCATAAATCATTTCCGGAGTCTTCACGCCGGGAAGCAGACGGGCGGAACCTTCCTCCCGCCTCAAATCCAACCGCTCCCGCATTTCTTCGTTCCATTCGCCCGCCACGGACAAGTCCGCCACGATACAGGGACGGGAGCAGTCGCCTTTCAGCATGTCCCCGCTGGCTTCAAACCGGGGACGGTCGCACAACTGCACCAACATTCGGGCAACCGGGATTTCAGCTTCCGGCTCTTCCGTCAACGAAACCCGGATAGTGTCCCCGATACCTTCGTTCAGCAACGTTCCAATGCCCACAGCGGAACGAATCCGTCCGTCCTCACCCTCGCCCGCTTCGGTCACGCCCAAATGCAAAGGATACTGCATAGACTCCCGTTTCATTTCCCGGACAAGCCATCGGACGGCATCCACCATAACCCGGCAATCGCTGGATTTCAAAGAAATCACCACGTTGTCGAAACCCACGGATTAGCATACACTCAGGTATTCCATGGTGGATTCGACCATACCCGCCGGCGTGTTCCCGTAACGG
>CAYNXE010000139.1:0-6315 GCA_964400995.1 uncultured Odoribacter sp. | reverse complement strand
TTTTAGTTCAATTATTCGATGCTTTCGGCTCGTTGCAGCGCCTCGTGAATGTTGCTGCAAATGTTTTCTTCTCCGATGATTTCCGCCAGACCCGATTTTTTCAGGGTTTCGCGGACTTTTTCGTTTACGCCGGAGAGGATGATGAGTATCTTTTCCTTGGCGGACAAGCGATAGAGACTTTCCAGGTTGTGCAATCCGGTCGTGTCCATAAACGGCACTTTCCGCATACGGATGATGCGGATGCGGGGCTTGTCGCCGATTCTCTTCATACACTCGTCGAATTTATTGGCGACACCGAAGAAAAACGGTCCGTCGATTTCATAAACCTCGACTCCCTGCGGAACGGATAGTTTCTCTTCTTCGTGGTAGATTTCTCCTTCGTGCGACAAGTCCAACTGGTCTTTGGATACGGTGATGCGGGTCACTTCGCTCATTCGTTTCATAAAAAGCACCAGGGCGAGCAATAGCCCGATTTCAATGGCAATGGTCAGGTCGAAGATGACCGTCAGCAAAAAGGTGGTCAGCAGTACGATGACATCCGACTTGGCATTCTTCATCAAGGATTTGAACGTGCGCCATTCGCTCATATTATACGACACGATGACCAGGACTCCGGCGAGGCACGCCATAGGGATATGCTTGGTCAAGGGACCGAGAAACAACAAAATCAGCAACAGAACGATGGCGTGAATCAAGCCGGCGACGGGTGTGCGTCCGCCGTTGTTGATATTGGTCATCGTCCGGGCAATGGCTCCGGTTGCCGGGATGCCTCCGAAGAAAGGCACGATGAGGTTGGCGGCTCCCTGGGCAATCAGCTCCGTGTTGGAATTGTGCTTGTGTCCGGTGACACCGTCTGCCACCGTTGCCGACAACAACGATTCAATGGCTCCCAGAATGGCAATTGTGAAAGCCGCCGGAAGCAACTGGTTAATGGTCTCGATATTGAAATTCAGTCCGGTGGGTTTGGGCAGAGACGCATTGATTTCAAAGCGGTCGCCGATGGTTTCCAACCCTGTGATGCCCCAATGGTTGCGCAACAGATAGCTGACCACAGTCATCACGATGATGGCAATCAGGGAACCCGGCACTTTCTTGGAGAATTTCGGGGTGATGACAATCAGCAGGATGCTGCCGATGCCTACCGCCAGCGCAATCCAGTTGGTGGTGCCGAAACTCTGGAAATAGGCTATCCATTTGGAGATGAAGTCGGCAGGAACCTTTTCCATTGTCAAGCCGAATAGGTCTTTAATCTGGGTCGTGAAAATAGTCAAGGCGATACCGCTGGTGAATCCGACCACGATAGGGTAAGGGATAAACCGGATGATCGTCCCCAGTTTGAAGATACCCATCAGCAATAGCATCAATCCTGCCATAACGGTGGCGATGGCAAGTCCTTCAATGCCGAATTGCTGGATGATGCCGTAAACGATGATGATGAAAGCTCCCGTCGGTCCGCCTATCTGTACGTTGCTTCCTCCCAAGAAAGATATGATGAATCCGGCGATAATGGCGGTCACCAGACCCTGTTCTGGACTGACTCCCGAGGCGATACCGAAGGCGATGGCCAAAGGCAGGGCGACGATTCCGACGATGATACCCGCCATCAGGTCGGCAAAGAATTTTTCTTTATTGTAGCTTCTAATGGAATCCAGTAATACCGGATGTAAATCAAGACGTTTCATAATATGCACACTTTATTAACAGGGCGCAAAATTAAGAAAAATCTTTCGTGTTTCGTGCTTTTTTGTATATTTGTCATTTAGAATCAATGAAACAAATTATATGAGCGGATTTTTTGGTTGTGTGTCACGTAAAGAGTGTGTTGCAGACGTCTTTTACGGAACGGATTATCATTCCCATTTGGGGACAAAGAAAGCCGGAATGGCTTTTTATAACGGCGAGGAGTTTGTCCGGGCTATCCATAGCATCGAAAGCTCCTATTTCCGGAACAAATTTGAACCCGAACTGGACCAGTTTGCCGGTTCAAATCTGGGCATCGGCATCATCAGCGATATGGAGTCGCAGCCCATTACGGTGACTTCGCACTTGGGGCGTTTTGCCGTGGTGGCAGTGGGGCGTATTGATAACCTGGAAGAAATCACCGCTCAATTATTGAAAAAGAAAATCCACTTTGCGGAGATGTCGGGTTCGTCCATCAACCCGACCGAAGTGGTCAGTATATTGATAAACCAGGGCGAAACCTTCAAGGAGGGCATCGAGAACGTGTACCGCACCGTCAAGGGTTCCTGCTCTTTCCTGATACTGACGGACAGTTGCATTTATGCGGCGCGGGACAGATTCGGCCGTACTCCGATTATCATCGGTAAAAACGAATTCGGCTACGTGGTGGCGAGCGAAAGTTCTTCTTTCACCAATTTGGGCTACTCCATTGTGCGTGATTTGGGACCGAGTGAGGCGGTGCGGGTGTCCAAGGACGGAATCACGCCGATTATCGCCGCCGGTTGCCGGAAGCAGATATGTTCCTTCCTGTGGGTTTATTACGGATACCCTTCCGCTTATTACGAAGGTATCAACGTGGAAGATGCCCGTTACCGTTGTGGAGCCGCTATGGCGCAAAGGGATGAACTGACCCCCGATTTTGCCGCCGGCATTCCGGATTCCGGAGTCGGGCACGCTATCGGCTATGCCAATGAAAAAGGAATCCCTTACAAGCGTCCTTTCGTGAAATACACGCCGACTTGGCCCCGCAGTTTTATGCCGCAGAATCAGAGTATGCGGGATTTGGTGGCGAAGATGAAACTGTTGCCCAACGAGGCTTTTACGCGGGATTCCAAGATTGTATTTTTGGATGATTCCATTGTGCGGGGTACGCAGTTGAAAGACAATGTCGTCAAATTGCGGGAGTGCGGCGTGAAAGAAGTGCATATCCGGATTGCCTGTCCGCCGTTGGTTTATCCCTGCTGTTTCCTGAATTTCTCCACTTCCCGTTCCACTTTCGACCTGTTTGCCCGCCGGGTGATTCGCGATTTGGAGGGAACTTCCGAGTTGACCGATGAACTATTGAAACCTTATACGGATCCGGATTCGGACAAATACAAGGAAATGGTGAAGGTGATGTGCCAGCATTTGCAGTTGGATTCTTTGCAGTTCCAGCGGCTGGACGACCTGATTGCTGCTATCGGCTTGCCGAAAGAGCAGCTTTGTACTCATTGCTGGGATAATACCAGTTATATGGAATGAAATTACGAACACTAAAATAAATCACTATGCGCAAGTTTTTACTATCAATTGGCGTTTGCTTGTCTATGACAACGTTTGCAGCCGTCAAGGAATGGCAGGACCCGCAGGTCAATGCCATAAACCGTGCCCCTATGCGGTCGGCTTATTTTGCCTATCCCTCTGTGGAAGCGGCTCAACAAGGCTGCCGGGCAAAGGCGTCCAACTTTATGTCCCTGAACGGGATGTGGAAATTCAACTGGGTGGAACACGAAACGGAACGCCCGGTGCATTTTTACCAGGAAAATTTCGAGGACCAGTGCTGGGTGGACTTCCCGGTGCCTGGATTGTGGGAATTGAACGGATATGGCGATGCCGTTTACAAAAATGTCGGTTTTGCCTGGGCAAATCAGTTTGCGCCGAATCCTCCCCTGGTCGAGTCCCGGAACAATCACGTGGGTTCTTATCGGAAAACCTTTGAGTTGCCGGCAGACTGGAAAGGACAGCAGGTGTATCTGCACGTAGGTTCGGCGACTTCCAACCTGTGGGTATGGGTGAACGGCAAGTTTGTGGGATACAGCGAGGACAGCAAAATGGCTGCGGAGTTTGACCTGACCAAATACCTTCGTCCTGGAAAGAACCTGATTGCGATGCAGATTTACCGCTGGTGCGATGGCAGCTATCTGGAAGACCAGGACTTTTGGCGGTTGTCCGGTATCGGTCGGGACGTGTATCTGTATGCCCGGAATCCGATGCACATCGAAGATATTTTCATTGTTCCCGATTTGGATGCCGCTTACCGGGACGGTACGCTGGACGTGACGGCAAATGTGAGCAAGAACGGAGGAAGCGTGGAATTGGAACTGCGCGACCAGGAAGGCGGATTGGTGGAAAGCAAGACGGTAAAACCGGACGAAAAAGGTGGGATTCATACCGTATTCAAGGTTGCCAATCCGGCAAAATGGAGTGCGGAAGCCCCCAACCTTTATACATTGACTCTTACGCTGAAAAACGGTAACCGGGTGGTTGAGGTGATTCCGCAACGGGTCGGATTCCGGAAGATAGAACTGAAAAAGGATTTGGGTCAAGTGTGGGTGAACGGAAAACCGGTGTTGTTCAAGGGTGCCGACCGGCACGAAATGGATCCGCTGACCGGTTATGTAGTGACCCGCGAACGGATGTTGCAGGATATTCGGATTATGAAAGAAAACAACCTGAATGCCGTGCGTACCTGCCATTATCCGGACGACCCGGAATGGTACAACCTGTGCGACGAGTACGGACTCTATGTCGTTTGCGAAGGGAACATCGAATCGCACGGTATGGGATATGGCGACAAGACGCTGGCGAAAGTGCCTGCGTTCGCAAAGGCTCACCTGGAAAGAGACCAGCGGATGGTAGAGGCTTTCAAAAATCATCCATCCATTATTTTCTGGTCGTTGGGCAACGAAGCCGGAGACGGTCCCAACTTTGAGGCTTGTTATAAATGGATAAAAGAACGCGACCGCAGTCGGGCAGTGCAGTATGAGCGTGCCGGAGAAGCGGCTCATACGGATGTCGTGTGTCCGATGTACTCCAGTTTGCAGCACATAGAAAACTACGCTAAGAACGATGAAAAATACCGTCCTTTCATTATGTGCGAATATGCCCACGCCATGGGTAATTCCGAAGGCGGATTCAAGGAATATTGGGATTTAATCCGGAAATACCCGAAATTGCAAGGCGGCTTTATCTGGGACTACGTGGACCAGGGACTTCGCGGATACGCTGCCGACGGTTCGATGATTTACACCTACGGTGGTGATTTCAACCTGTGGGACGGCTCGGACAATAACTTTAATTGCAACGGCTTGATTAGTCCCGACCGGGTGCTGAATCCCCATATGTACGAAGTGAAAAAGGTCTATCAGTCCATTTGGACGACTCCGGTGGATTTGGCAAAAGGCGTGGTGAACGTGTACAATGAAAACTTCTTCACCGATTTGTCGGACTATTATATGGAATGGCAGGTGCTGGCTGACGGAGAACCGGTGTTGAGCGGTGTTGTGGGAGATTTGAACGTCGGACCGCAAGAAACGAAGACGGTGGCTTTGGGATACCAATTGCCTCGCACTTCACAGGAGTTGCTCTTGAATGTGGTTTACAAGCTGAAAAGAAGCAAACAATTGGTACCTGCAGGGTATGCGCTGGCGGAGGACCAATTGACCATTCAGCCCTACAACCGGTTTGATGCGACGGTACAACCTGGAAAACAAGCTGTAAAAGTGTATGAAGATTTGGTACACGTCGTATTGGTTGCCGATGAGACAAAAGTGTCGTTCGACAAACGCGACGGCTGGATATACGGTATCTCTATGAACGGTCTGGAGATGTTGAAATACGGTTGCGCCTTGCGTCCGAATTTCTGGCGGGCACCGACCGACAACGATATGGGTGCCGGATTGCAGAACCGTTTTGCCGCCTGGAAACATCCGGAAATAAAAAAGACCGGTTTCAAAGTGGAGCAGAAAGGAAATAACGCACTGGTGACAGTGGATTACGAATTGCCGGCATTGTCCGCCCGTCTGCAAATGACCTACGAAATAAACGACAAGGGAGAAATCGGAATCAGCGAGGCGTTGACGGTGGACAAGAGCAAGGAAAAGATGCCGCACCTGTTCCGTTTCGGTATGCAAATGGTGATGCCCGGCAGCTTCGACCGCATCGATTACTACGGTCGCGGACCGGTGGAGAACTATATCGACCGGAATTTCAGCCAGAATCTGGGACGTTACCAGCAATTGGTGAAAGACCAGTATTATGCTTATATCCGTCCCCAGGAAGCAGGAACCAAGACGGATATCCGCTGGTGGAAACTGACGGATGTGGACGGACGAGGTCTGCTGATTCGTTCCGACGTGCCCTTCTCCGCCTCTGCCCTGAATTATTTGCAGGAGGACTTGGATGACGGTGCCCACAAGAGCCAGCGGCATTCCGGTGAACTGAAACCCCGCGACCTGACTACGTTGTCCTTTGACCTGAAACAAATGGGAGTGGGATGCCGGGACAGTTGGGGTGCATGGCCTTGGCAACAATACCTGATGCCTTACGACAACTACACCTTCCACGTCGTACTTGCTCCGATACGGAAGCATTAAG
>CAYNXE010000138.1:0-6321 GCA_964400995.1 uncultured Odoribacter sp. | reverse complement strand
GTCGGACATCAATGAAGAAGAGGTGGACAACCTCGTGGAAGGCTTTGAAAGAATGGTGGTGCGGGAACTGGAAGGTGAGATTTCCGTGCCCGAATTGGTATTGTACCGGGAAAAGGACGGAAATTACGACGTGCAGTGTCACTATCTTGTTGACGAAACCCGGGCAGCCAGAGTGAGGGCCAATGCTATGAAGCAAGCCTTAGAAGAGGCAGACCTCGCTCATAAATATGGAAACAAGATTTCTAATTTCGTAAAAGAGGGATTTGATAATGCGAAGTAATAGCTTTCGTTATTGCATTGCAGTTGTGTTGTTGCTGGTGTCATTTGTGGCATCGGCACAATACAATGCTTCGGATAGGTTGAAACCGAAGTGGCTGAACTCGCTACCCAATCCATCGAATACTTCTTTTGTGTATGTAGTCAAGTCTGCAGTTGCTCGGACATTGGAGGATGCCCGTAACGAGTGTTTTTCGGAGTTGGTGGCAGAAATGGGGTTGGAAAAGGGGATGCGTGTCACAACCGAGTATCAGTCGAGTGAACGGGAAGACCTTGTTATGTATGGCGATAAGGAATCGTCATACGTGGAGAGCAAGTTTCAGGTAAATAGTACGATCAAAGGCAAGGAAGTGAGCGTTCAAGGATTGAAAATCGATGAATATTGGGTACGGAAAGCAGATGGACAAATTTACCTGACTACGCTGTATGCCCGTTCGCAACTGGATGCGAAACCTCGGTTTGACCGTGTCAAATTGACGGAGCATTATGGGGTGCAGGGATTGTGGCGATCGCTTATTATTCCGGGTTGGGGACAGTTCCATAAGAAAGCGAACCTGAAAGGCGGTTTGTTTTTGGGCGGTTGTGCTGCATTGGCGGTCGGTGCCGTGTTTATGGAAAGCCAACGTTCGGATTATGTGGATAAGATTTTGAAGACCCACGATGTCAATTTGAAGCGGAGTTATGCCACGAGTCGCGATCATTTCGCTACGGGGCGTAATGTTTGTATCGGAGCCTGTGCTGCACTTTACATTTATAATCTGGTGGATGCCATTGCCGCTCCCGGTGCGCGACGGGTAGTGGTAAACCGGCGAGGTAATGCCGGTCGAAGTTATGCGGTGGCGCCTGCCGTTTTAAATGGTGGAACGCCCGGTCTGGCTGCAAGCTGGACTTTTTAATAAGTGCGGGAAGCGGTTGCCGCTTCCCGTTTTTCTTTTAAAGGTATTTGGTTATGAAGGTAATTTATCGGATTTTATGGGCGGGGTGTATTGTCTTGATGGGCAAAAGCGTTTTTGCCCAAACATTTGAGGAATACAAGAAGCGGGTGGGGCAGGAGTTTGAGGCGTATAAGGCGGAGGAGTGGCGGAAATTCAAGGAGTATCGGGATAAGGTGAATGCGGAGTTTGCGGAGTACATGCGGCATGCGTGGACGAAGCGGGAGTCGGAACCGGCGATTCCTGTTCCGGAACGTCCGGAGCCACCGAAGCCGGTGGTGAAAGACCCGAACCGGCAGCCTGTCCCTGAGCCGTTGCCTTTTGACGGTGTGATTCCGCTTCCCGAGGTTGTGCCGCCACCACTGCCGGTGGCACCTCTTCCTGACTTGGTGGCGCCTAAGAAGAAACGGCCGATGTTTTCTTTCCGGTTTTATGGAACTTCTTGCCGGGTGTCGTTGGCGGAGGAACATCGGTTTACATTGAAGGGCGTGGATGAAAACAGCGTCGCCGATGCGTGGACGTTTCTGTCTTCGGATACGTATTTTCCGGTGTTTGTGGAGTGCGTGAAATTGCGTGCCGATTTGCAGTTGTGCGATTGGGGATATGTGCGATTGGTGGAGCGGATGTCTGAGGCGTTTTTCCCTGCGGAGCAACGAAATGAAGCCCGGTTGTTGCAAATGTTCCTGCTAACCCAGTCGGGCTACAAGGTGCGCATTGCCCGGACGGATGAACAGTTGGCGTTGCTGTTGCCGTCCAGGGACGAGATTTATGAGTATTCCTATCTGAATTTGAAAGGAGAGAAATATTATGTCGTCGATTCGGCGTTGCGTCAGCGTTCTTTTTATGTTTTTGAGCGGGAATTTCCGGAGGAGCAGTTCTTTTCATTGCAGATGCCGTTTCATCCCTTGTTGGATGTGAATCCCTCCGAACTTCGACGGCTGACTTCCCGGCATGATCCCGACCTTTCTGCGGAAGTGGCGGTGAATCGTAATCTAATCGCCTTTTATAACGATTACCCCAAGAGCAGTGCGTGGGACATGTATGTGCGGGCATCGCTGGACGAAGAGGTAAAAGAGGTGTTGTATCCCGCATTGCGGAAAGCCATTGCGGGGAAGAGCAAGCCGGAGGCTGCCAATGTTTTGCTTCATTTTGTGCAGACGGCGTTTGAGTATCAGACCGACCAAGAGCAGTTTGGTGTCGAAAGACCGCTTTTCCCTGATGAAACGCTTTATTATCCTTATAGCGATTGCGAAGACCGGGCGATTCTTTATTCCGTGCTGGTGCGGGAGTTGTTGGAACTGGATGCCGTTTTACTGCATTACCCCAATCACCTGGCAACGGCAGTCCGTTTTGACGAAGAGGTGTCGGGGGATTATTTCACGTTGGACGGAAAGCATTATGTGGTTTGCGACCCGACCTACATCAATGCCGACATCGGCGAGGCAATGCCTCAATATAAGCAGGCGCGGGCTAAAATATTGCGTTTGGGCGGGGTGGAGTAAGAATGATAAGTTAAAGGGAGATTTCGGTCTCCTTTTTTTGTGTCGTTATTGAAATCATCCAGGAAATTTCTCTTCTTGTCCTGCTTTCATTCAAAATTTAAAATTGTTACTATCTTTTTCTTGTATTTCACATTTTATCTTATTTTTGTACGTTGTATGTATTTTTAAGGCAGTTCTCTGTTAGTGAATTTGAAAGTCAAGGAAATGGAGAAAATACAGGTATTGGTTGCGGAAGACGATGCCTTGACCCGTATGGAGGTCAGGGAGAAAATGGAGGCCAAGGGGTGGGGTGTGATAGAGGCGGAGGATGGTATAAAGGCTCTCGATAGATACGAGGAGCATAAACCCGATTTGGTGATTTTGGATATCGACATGCCTGGTCGCACGGGTTTGGAGGTGTTGCAACTGATTCGCACCCGGGATTTGGAAACGCCGGTGATTATTTATAGTTCGCTGACTGCTGAACAAGATTTGCTGGCTGGATTTCGTTGCGGTGCGAAAGTTTATCTGGTGAAGAATTACAGCGTCACCGTTCTGGTGGCGCAGGCGGAAACTCTGCTGAGGGACAAGGAGGAGGTGGATGTGCTCTTGCTGGCGGAAGGGGTGACCTATGCTGTGCCTTCGTCCGTCTTGACGGTGGGAGGGGAATCCGTGCAACTGACCAAGCTGGAAAGCAAAGTTTTCACCGTGTTGTGCAAGAATCCGAACCAGTTGATAAAAAGGGACTTATTGCTGAAAGCTGGTTGGGACAGCGATGAGGTTCGCTTTGAACTGCAATTGAACAAAGTGATTCGCCGGTTGCGCATCCTTTTGTCTCCGGCAAATTCCGTAGAGATTGTGACGGACAAGGGGAACGGTTATTGGCTGATGTGCTGATGCCTGTCCGGCAGATAATCCGTTGTATTTAGCTTTTCTTGTTCAACCCGCTGCGTTCGAGCAGGGCGTCAATGGTCGGTTCCTGCCCGCGGAAACGTCTGTATAGCGTCATCGGGTGTTCCGAGCCTCCTTTTTCCAAAATGTTTTGGCGGAATGCGGTTGCCGTCGCCTGGTCGAAAATGCCCTTTTGCCGAAATACTGAAAACGCATCCGCATCAAGTACTTCCGCCCATTTGTAACTGTAATATCCGGCGGCATATCCGCCTCCGAAGATGTGACCGAAGCCTGTGGAGAAGCAGGAGGTGTCCACAACGGGAAATGTTTCGGTGGATTTCATGGCGTTGGCTTCAAATTCCGCTACCGGACCGGTCAGCGGTGAGGTCAGAGAATGCCATGCCATATCCACGATGCCGAAGCTGAGTTGCCGGTCGCAGGCGTACCCGCTTTGGAAGTTTGCTGCCTCCCGGAT
Organism: uncultured Odoribacter sp.; assembly: GCA_964400995.1. Lineage (GTDB taxonomy): Bacteria > Bacteroidota > Bacteroidia > Bacteroidales > Marinifilaceae > Odoribacter. The sequence continues at coordinate 2,266 of CAYNXE010000138.1, read as the reverse complement.
GCGGGTGATGTATTCCTGCGGAATCTTTTCACCGGTTTGGTAATGCACCGCCCAGGTGTCCAACCATTCTTTCTCTAATGCCCAGTTTTCCATCAGTTGGGAGGGGAGTTCCACGAAATCCCTGTAAACGTTGGTGCCTCCGGTGGAATTGTAGGTACATTGCGACAGCATGCCGTGCAGGGAATGACCGAATTCGTGCAGGAACGTGGTCACCTCGTCGAAGGTGAGCAGCGAAGGCTTGCTTGCCGTCGGCTTGGTGAAGTTCATCACGATGGACACCAGCGGTCGGATGTCTTGACCGTCGATTTTGTGCTGATTCCGGAACTCGGTCATCCAGGCGCCTCCGCTTTTGCTTTCCCTCGGGAAGAAGTCGGCATACAGGACGGCAAGGAATTTTCCGTCCCTGTCGTGTACTTCAAAGGTCTTCACCTCTTCGTGGTATTTGGGGATGTCGTTGACCTCCCGGAAAGAGAGACCGTACAGCCTGCTGGCGAGGTCGAAAACGCCTTGTTGCACGTTTTCCAGTTTGAAGTAGGGCTTCAGCATTTCATCGTCCAACGCATATTTTTCCTGTTTTAATTTATTGGAATAATAGGCCCAGTCCCAGCGTTGCAATTCCCCTTTGAAGCCTTGTCTGCCGGCAAATGCCTCGACCTCTTTCTTTTCCTCCAGGGCATGGGGGTGTGAGGCTTCAAGCAACTGGCTCAGGAAGTTGTTGACGTTTTCGGGCGTTTGCGCCATGCGGTTGCCCAACACGTATTCGGCATAAGTGGCATAGCCCAGCAGTTGCGCTTTTTCCAGACGCAGGGCAGTCATTTGCCGGATGATTTCCTTGTTGTCGTACTGATTTCCCCGGTTTCCCCTGGAACCGTATGCCCGGAACATCTTTTCCCGCAGTTCCCGGTTGTCGGCGTATTTCATGAACGGCACATAGACGGGAGCGTGCAGGGTGAAAAGCCAGCCTTCCTTCCCCTTTTCCTGAGCCTGCTGGGCTGCCGTCTCCAGAACGTCTTCGGGGAGTCCGGACAACTGCCCTTTGTCCGTGACGTGCAAGGTGAATCCGTTGGTTTCCGCCAGTACGTTTTCTTCAAATTTCAGGCTAAGCCGGGAAAGTTCCGTCGTGATTTCCTGAAAGCGTTTCCGTGCGTCTCCGGTCAGGTTGGCGCCTCCTTTGACAAAGGCCTTCCAGGTATCCTCGAGCAATGTGCTTTGTTCGGGAGTCAAGCCGAGCTGTTCCCTGCGGTCATATACCTGTCTGACCCGTTGAAAAAGGTCGGGATTCATGTATATGCTGTTGCTGTATTCGGTCAACTTGGGCGATATGCGTTGTGCGATTTGTTGCATGGCTTCGCTGGTGCAGGCGGAATTCAGGTTGAAGAATATGGAAGATACGGTATTGAGCATCTCGCCCGCCTGGTCCAATGCCGCTATGGTGTTCTCGAATCCGGGCTTTTCCGTCGATGTGGCGATGTCCGTGATTTCCTTTCGGGCTTGTGCAATCGCCTCGTCGAATGCCGGTTCGTAGTGGGCGATTTCAATCCGGTCGAAAGGCGGTGTCTGATGGGGTGTTTGAAATTCGGATAACAACGGGTTTGCTGCTTTTTGCTGCTTGCCGGCAGCGACCAGGAGAATCAGTGCATGTTCCATCATACGAAGTTGTTTTCAAAATTAACGGCGGAATCGGTTCTCATTTCCGCTTCTTCCTCGACAAAGATAGGCATTATCGGTCTTACAAAAAAGCCATCGGGAGCTTTCCCGATGCAAGCGATGAATAGAACGATTGCGGGATTGTTAAAATATTTTTCTGGATTTTCCCTATTTTAAAGATTTTTTCGGTGTGCATGAAAATGGAAACGTTTTAAATTGCATATTCATGCAGGATGGGTGTATAAACTTGCAAACGTTTGCTTTGATGCGTAAAATCTGTTAAATCACAAGTTAAAATCTTTTTTTACTTCCCCCTTTTTGCAACCGAAAGTGTTTTATAGGCGTAAATATCGACAAGATTGATGAACGATATGAAAAATATGCTTTTATTGACATTGGGATTGCTTTTATGGAGCTGTTGCAACCTCATCAGCGCAGCGGGGCGGACGACTTCCGAACTGGACAATTTGATAAAAGTTTTTGAACAGAATCCTGCCAATTCGCAGACGACCATACAGTTGCTGAGGGAGTTGGACAAGGCGGGCAAGCCGTGTCAGGAGGTGATAGACCGCTATTTTCTGACTCAGCAAGAGGCGGACTACTGCAAAGAATGCAATTG
>CAYNXE010000137.1:0-6369 GCA_964400995.1 uncultured Odoribacter sp. | reverse complement strand
GACTCCCTGATTATGAGTCAGGTGCTCTAACCAACTGAGCTATGGGACCTGCACTTGCGTGCGTCAAAGGGGATAATCCGATTGACAGGTGCAAATATAAAGATAAAATCCGATTTTTATAAGGGATGTGGGGAAAAAATGTTATTTTCGTTGAATCGTATGAAGGGGGGGGATGTGCTGGTGTGGAGGTTCAAAGAAATAAGACGGATGCTATGAAGACTTGCCTGCTTGTTATCGGAAAAACGGATGCGGATTATGTCCGCCGGGGAATAGAAGAATATGAAAAACGGTTGAGGCGGTATATCCCTTTTGAGATGAAAGTTTTGCCGGACGTGAAGAATGCGAAGAGCATGGGGGAGGCTTTGCAGAAGGAGAAAGAGGGGGAGATGATTTTGGAGCAGTTGGCGCCAACCGATACGGTGGTGCTTTTGGATGAAAAGGGACGACAGTACACTTCGGTGGAGTTTTCGGCTTATCTGGCACAGAAGATGCTGGGAGGAACAAAACGGCTGGTGTTTGTGGTCGGGGGACCTTACGGTTTTTCCGAGGCGGTTTATCGGCGGGGGAATGAGAAGATTTCGTTGTCGAAGATGACCTTCTCTCATCAAATGGTCCGGATGATTTTTGCCGAGCAGATATATCGTGCCATGACTATTTTAAAGGGGGAACCCTATCACCATGAGTAAATCGTTTTTAGGATGAACAGGAGAATATCGGGCATATTGTTTTTGCTGCTTATCGTCTTGGGGGCGACGATTTTGGCTGAATGTCTGTTTTATCGTCAGGATAAGGGGAAATGGGTCCGGAAGTTGGAGGAACGCTTGCATCGTCAGGAAAACCGGGCGGAGGAGATATTGCGTTCTTTTCGGGATTCAGTGGATATTGATGCCAGGGAGTGGGAAGACGATTTGAGTTTTTTCGGCATCCGGCAGGGCAAGTTGTTTTTCTGGACCAATGAACGGGCGGGAACCGGTGATTTGTTGGAGCGGTTGACCGGAGGAGAGCGACTGGTCAAGCTGGGCAATACGTATTATGAAATCAGGAGGCGGAAATACAAGGATACGGACTATTTTGCTTTGATCCGGATGCTGGATGCTTATCCCTATACCAGCCAATATGTCAAGAACAAGTTTGCGGATTTTCTGAAGATTCCCCAAGAAGATGCGGAGCGGATTACGTTGTCTGTGACGGCGGACGAAGGGGGGCAGGTGATTCGGGACAAGGACGGAAATGCGCTTTTCTTTCTGACTTTTTCCGATGATTATCAGGAACGGGTCCCCGCCTATTGGTTGGTAGCTTTGTACCTGCTGGTGTTTTTGAGTTTGTTTTATGTTTATAGTCTGTTGCTCAAGCAGTCGATGTCTTGGAAAAGGCAATTGTTGTGGTGCTGTGGTTTCGTGTTTTTGCTGCTGGGAGTGCGGTTCTTCATGCAGACTTTCCATTTGCCGGTGTCGGTGTATCGTTTGCCTATTTTTGACAGGCAGTTTCCTGACAAACTATTCATCGCGTCTGTCGGTGATCTGATATTGACTATCTTCTGTGTCTTCCAATTGGTTTACATTACCCTTTCGAATGTCCGGATAAATTATGAAAACGAAAGTTTCAAGCGTTATCGCTATCTTTTTGCCGGACTTTTTCTATTGCTTGTATTCCTGTACATCGACTTTTTCAATTTGTCGGTCGATTTGGTGATTGAGTATATGGACATCCATCTGAATGTTGCCCGGCTGGTTCACGTGGGATTCGCTTCCATTCTGGCTTTTATCGCCATTAGCCTGGAGGGCTTGATAATATTGGTCATACTTTTCGGCATCGTATCCGTTTTTCAGCATATTCTGTCTTTCAGGCAGGTGGTCAAGGTCGTGACGGTGGTTTGCCTCTTGCTTTGGCTGCTTTGCCAGTTTCTCCATTCATACACCGATTTCTGGGATTGTTTCTTTATATGGGTCATTACCTTGCTGATAGCCGTAAACCGCTATTGGTTGAAAAGGGATATTCAGCGGAGCATATACATATTGGTGGTGTTTCTGCTGTCCATTTATGTGGTGATGATTGCCAAGAGGTACGAGCGATACAAGGAATTGCGGCAGCGGATGGCTTATGCCACGGAGTTGATAGAGGAACGGGATTATAATTTTGAAAGGCATCTGGAGACGCTGGACCGGGTGCTGGGGGAATCCGGTCCGGCATTGCAGGAGATTCTGGTGCTGGGCGATGAGGAGAAGGCGGAGAATCTTTTGCGGGAGCGACTGTTGGATATGACGGGCTATAATTACGGCATGGACATTACTTTTTGCCACCGCGGAGACAGCTTGTGGCTGGTGGATGTGCACGAGCAGTGGGGGTGCCGAGATTATTTTGAGCAGATTATCCGCAGGCATGGACGGCAGGTCGGCGATTCGCATTTTTATTCCATAGACATTTTTGACGGACTGGTGACCTATATCGGTCGGTTTCGTTTCGGCTCCGTTTATCTTTATCTTCGTTTTGACGCGGCAAAGGAGAATGAGGGACTGGGGTATCCGCAAATCCTGTCCCGCAAATCGGAGGCTGAAAAGAACAACGTGTACTTTTATTCCTACGCCAAATATGTCCGAGGAGAATTGGTCGCTTCTTCGGGCAGTTTCGCATACCATAAGAGTTGGAAAGGGGCGGAAAGAGGGAAGCGGGATGCGGTCGATTTGCTTGTCAAGGACAAATATTCCCACATGATCATTCCGGTGGATGATGACAAGGTGTTGGTCATCAGCTTGTCGGAGAATACATTCGCCTTGTACTACATGAATGTCCTCTATGCTTTCATCGTTTGCATTTTCCTTTCTTCTTACGGGCTGTTTTTCTATGTGAACCGGAACATCAATTTTCCGCGGGGCTCCTTGAAGGCGAGGATTAAGAATAGCGTCATTTTTTTGATTTTCCTGCTGTTGGTGCTGTTGACCGGTCTGAGTATCTACATGAATACGAAGAGCTTTGAGAACCGGCATCAGGTGAAGGCGGTCGAATTGCTGAAATATGTCACCAAGGAACTGGAGCGTTTGGATTGTGTGGAAGAGAGGTCGTGTCCGGATATTCGGGAAACGTTGTCCAATATGTCCGACTTGTTGCTGGTGGACATCAACATCTACTCTTTCGATGGCGAGTTGGTTTCGACCTCGCGTCCTGAAATCTTCCAATACGGTTTTGACGGGGTGCTGGTCAATCCGAAGGCCTTGAAGCAAATCCGGACCCAGGAGGCGACCAGCTATATCGCCAGGGAGTCTCTGGGCGAACTGGAGTATATGTCCGCCTACATGCCGCTGTTGCTGGACAATGGCAATGCCTATATTTTGAATGTGCCGTATTTTGCGCAGAATGACGAGCTGAATTTCGACATTCTCATCATGATTGTGATCGTCGTGAACATTGCCATCATGATGATGGTGCTGGCTTTTATTCTTTCCGGTGTCATGGCGGAACGGGTGACCAAACCGTTGCAAATGGTGAATGAGAAGCTCCGGCAGATGCGGCTTGGCGGCAAGAATGAAAAAATCGCCTATCGGTATAAGGACGAAATCGGTGCTTTGGTGCGGGAATACAACAATGTCGTCGACAAGTTGGACGAGAGTATCGTGCAGCTTACCCGTTCGGAGCGGGAAAATGCGTGGAGGGAAATGGCTCGCCAGATTGCCCACGAAATCAAGAATCCCCTTACTCCGATGAAATTGAACATCCAGTTCATGTTGCGTTCCTTGCAAATGGAGGACCCTGAGAAATTCAAGCAGAGGTTCAGGGATATTTCCGGCATGTTAATAGAGCAGATTGACAATATGGCAACCATTGCTTCAGCTTTTTCGGATTTTGCGAAAATTTCAGTGACCCACAACTGTGTCTTTGAGATAGACGAGCTGGTTCGGAATTGCACCCTGCTGTTCAAGAACAATGTCGATGTTCTGTCGTGCGATGCGGAGAGCGGAGTGAAAGTTTGTGCCGACAAGGAACAGATGCGGCGGGTGATGATTAATCTGTTGAAAAATGCGGAGCAGAGCATTCCCGCCGGAATGAAAGGCGAAATAAAGGTGACGGTCAAACGGTTGGGAGATAACGTGGAAATCAGGGTCAAGGACAACGGATGCGGTATTCCGCAGGAAGTCCGCCCCCGGATTTTTGAACCCAATTTTACGACCAAAACCAGCGGTTCGGGATTGGGACTGGCTATCTGCCGGAAAATCGTGGAAGGTTTTGGCGGGCAAATCGGATTTACGACGGAAATCAATGCGGGAACGGAATTTTTCGTATTGCTGGAGATTTGTCGGGATAAAGAGGAGGTGTAATGGTGGCGGTATATGTTGGCATCGGTTTCGTTGCAGGGTGTATGTTCACTGGCGGTATGTTTTGGCTTTTCCGGAAGAAAACGGAGCGTCCTGTTGTTCGTCCGGGAAAGAATAATATGGACATTACCGTGCAGGACATTATCCGTCTGTCGGCTTTGAGTATCGTTCCGGATGTTAGTTCTCTGATCATAGAATACAAGATTCACGTTAAGCATCCGACATTTTATGAAAGATACCAGGCTTTGAACAAGCACGAACGGGAGTTGTATTTGGAGGAACTGGTCACTATTTTCAGCAAGGGACACCCGGAGAAGGTTCGAGAATTGCATGAGAAATACCCTGGTCTGTCGATGCAGGACGTGTTATTGCTGTTGATGAGCGGGCAGGGGCTTGACAACCGGACGATAGCGCGAATCATGAGTTTGACGCTGGAAACCTTGAAAAAACGGAAAACCCGCTTGAATGCGAAAATTCGTGCGGACTTGCAGAGGGGCAAGGCGGAAGACGAATTTTGACGTGTTCCGGTGCGGTGTTGCCGGTGTCTTCGCAGAAGCCGTTTCCCGCTTCGTTGATGTAAATTTTTCCCGCAGATTTTTAGATTGCGCCAAAAAGCATTAATTTCGTGGTATGTTTTTTGTCATTAAAAAGTAGAATTAAATATTTGGACTATGAAAGGAATATTGTCAGTTGTTTTTTTGTTTTTTTGTTTTGCCGCATTTTCCCAGGCTGATATTCAGTTTGATTACAGATCTCATGATTTCGGCACCATTAAGGAAGTGGACGGGGCTGTGGCTTACGATTTTGAATTTGTCAACCGGGGAAACGCCCCGATTCTGATTAAAAACGTGGAGTCTTCTTGCGGATGTACTTCTCCCGAATGGACCAAAGGACCGGTATTGCCGGGTAAGAAAGGGTTTGTCAAGGCGACTTTTAATCCGAAAGACCGCCCCGGTTTCTTTGATAAAACCATTACCGTTTATTCCAATGCGCGCACTCCTGTCGTTGAGTTGAAAATCAGGGGTACTGTGGAGGGCAAGACACGCACGGTGCTGGATGACTATCCGTATGAATTGTCTTCGGGTCTGCGCTTGCCCATTGAGGAAATCTCGTTGATGAAAGCCCGCAAGGGAGAAACGAAGTCGGGGTCTATCGGGGTATTCAACAATGCCGGCAAGCAGGTGGCTGTCAGCTTCCCCGCTCTGCCGTCGCACATCCGGATGACTTTGGAACCGCAACAGCTTGCCAACAAGGCGCAAGGCGTCCTGAAAGCGTCTTACAATACGGCTGCCCACGGAGAATACGGTTTGAACCGGGAAAAGGTGACCATGGTGGTTGACGGGAAAAAATACGAGTTGCCGGTATCCGTGTACATCGAAGAAAATTTCACGGGAGTAGACCCGGCTACGGCTCCGGTTGCCGATGCGGATAAGAAATATTACAACTTTGGCAAAACCGCTTCCGACCAGCCGGCGACTTTTACCTATCAGTTGAAAAATACAGGCAAAAGTCCGTTGACCATCCGTCGCATTTACACCAACGATGACCGGGTGGTTGCCGAGGTGAACAAGAAAGAACTGCAACCTGGAGAAACGACCCCTGTCGTAGTGAAGACCGTTGCCGGTGCGGAGAAAGGCAAAGTGACCGCCGTGGTCAGCGTCATCTCCAACAGTCCTGCCGTTTCGGAACTGAAACTCCGCTTCTACGGGGAGATTCAATAAGTATTCATATACTTCATTAGGGGGCGACCTATGAGCGAGAAAAAATATCCCATTGGCATTCAGAATTTTGAAAGTCTTCGTAAAGACGGCTATGTTTATGTGGATAAAACAGCCTTCGTTTACCAGTTGGTTAATACGGGGCGCTACTACTTTCTGAGTCGCCCGCGTCGTTTCGGGAAAAGTTTGTTAATCTCCACCTTGGAAGCCTATTTGCAGGGGAAGCGGGAACTGTTCGAGGGGTTGGCTATCGAGAAACTGGAGACGAAGTGGACGAAGCACCCGATACTGCACCTGGATTTGAATGCGGAGAAATACGATACGCCGGAAGCCCTGGAGGGCGT
>CAYNXE010000136.1:0-6400 GCA_964400995.1 uncultured Odoribacter sp. | reverse complement strand
GTAAAATAACCATTCACCACCACCTCGTCCATCTCAGTGGCTTGCTCTTCCATACGTATGGTCATCTCCTTGTCCGCATCGACAGAAGCCGTAACGGACTTGTAACCCACGAATGTAAAAATCAATTCTTGTATGCTAGCCGGCAAGCTCATCGAAAAGCGGCCGTCCGTGTCGGTGGCAGTTCCGGCTACCGTCACGCCTCCGCCCATTGCGGCAACAGTTACGCCCGGCATCGTTTGTCCTGTCTTCGCATCAATAACTCGACCGGACACTTTCACCGTTTGAGGTGTCTGGGGTATCGCCGAACCCGCCTTGATGATTATCGTCTCGTTTTGAATTTCATAATCCAGCGGATTGCCTGCCAAACAAGCCTTCATCACTTCATTGATGTCGTCGCTGTCGATATGAAGATTCACCAATCGGGTGTTTTTAAGCAGTTCGTTGCTGTAAAGTATGCTGAAACCGACTTGTTGCTGTACCAGTTTCAATACTTCTGTCAACTGCTTGTTTTTCAAATCCAGTTGCACCCTTGTCTGTTGCGCCTTTCCTGGAATTGCCGAAGTGTTCAACACTAACGCCAAGCTAAAGAATAGCATCAACTTCATCGTTAATCGAATTTTTCTCATAATTTTAAAAGGTTTAGATTATTCGCACATTATTTTTTGCTGACGATAACCGTTCTGCCCCGAACGGCAAATGAGATGTCATACGTCTTTTCTATCATTCCAAGCAACGTTGAAACTTGGTCGAAACGATCGACATTTCCAGAAAAACGATAGCCGGCAACCTCGGGAGCTTGGAAGAGCACCTCTACATTATACCAGCGACTGAACTGTTTCAATATCTCCTCCAAGGTCTCGTTTTCAAAGATGAAACGTCCATTCACCCACCCCAAGAATAGCTGCGAATCAACGGAACGGATTTGCATCCGCCCATCATCGGAAGAATAAACGCATTGTTCATCGGGACGCAATAAGGTGGTTCGGGACGATTTGCCGTCTTTTATCCGCACGGAACCGGAAACAAGGGTGGTGAAAACAAAACGATCATCCTGATAAGCCTTGACATTGAATTTCGTGCCCAGCACGTTTACTTCCATTCCCTGCGTCACGACCACAAAAGGCTTCCGAGGGTCAGGAGCCACATCGAAATACGCCTCCCCTTCCAAATAAACCACTCTTCTCTCAGCGGAAAAAGCCAACGGGAATCGCAATTGGGTATTGGAGTTCAGACGAACCTGGCTGCCGTCTTCCAAAACCAATTTGTATTCCCCTCCCATCGGTACAAAAAGTGTCTGATACTCATCCGAAACCTTTGCCGCAGAGCGGGCAGACTCAATGGTCAGCGTATTTTCCTTGTTGTCTAATCTGATTGTGGAATCTTGCTGTAAAGAAAATATCCGATCGCTTTCCAGATTTATTTTTTCCTCGGATGCTAAAATCAGGAATGCCTTGGCGGAACCAGGCTGCAATTCCGCTTGTTGAATCGGAGTCAATACGGGCTCTGATTGACTCCGGAACCAGTAAACGGCTGTACCCGCAATTCCCAGCAATATAACAGCAGCGGCATAGCGAACCATTCGTAAAAAACGAGGCCGTCTCTTGAAATCCAGTTGCTTTTCCAATTGCTTCCAAGTGCGTTCAGGATGCAATTGTCCAAGCAAAGTTTTTTTCTCGTCCAAATTTCTTTGGGACAATGTAACGTACAATTTGCGATTTGCCTCTATGGTCAACCAATCGTCCAATTCTTTCCGCTCTGCCTCTTCCAATTGCCCCTCCAGACTTTTCAGTATCAGTTGCGATATGCGAAACGGGTATTCCAAATATTTCATCTCTGCTGCCTTTTATATCATTACAATTTTAAAGGCATGCTGGGTGAAAAAATGTATAAATTATTTTTCAATGCTTATTTATGGAGCAACAGGAGCAGACAAGTGATTTCACAGATGTAATCTTTCAGCTTTTTGTAAGCAATCTTTTTCTGCGTCTTAACCGTGTTGACGGAAATGTTCAGTATTCGGGCTATTTCCTGGTTGTCCTTGCCTTGCAGCGCAAGTATAAAGATTTCCTTGCACTTGGGAGGAAGACTTTCCTGGGTTTTCAGTAATATCCGCTCCACCTCCTCTTCTATGATGAAATATTCAAATGAAGTTTTGTCTTCCAAATCACGGAGGCTTTGTTCGTAGTGCAACCTGACTTTCTGATGCTTGATGTAATTCAAAACCCCGTTCCGAACAACCGTGTAAAGAAAAGATTTGATATGAACGGTGGATTCCATTTCTTCCCGATGATTCCAAAGGGTACAGAACGCTTCCTGCACAATATCCTCCGAAGCCGACAAGTCGTCCAAGAAACGATTGGTGAAAAGGCACAATGAATGATATAGACTATCAAATATAGTCTTGAAAGCCAAGTGTTCGCCTTGCTTAAAACATACTATGTCAAATGTTGAAGCCTCCAATAAAGCTATTTCTCAAAAAACGATGCCAATATATATTTTTCTATGGCACAAAAATAATAAAAAGACCTTACAAACTTTTTTCCTCATAAACCTTAAAGAAAAATCCTACCTTTGCAGAAACTAAAACTTCACGTTATGGTCACACTCGTCATTCTTATTGCGATAATCCTGTTCCTGGTGACAACCTACAACAATCTTGTCCGCAAAAAAAACAATGTGGATAATGCTTTCGGTTCAATAGATGCCATGCTGAAAAAAAGGTTCGACTTGATTCCCAATCTGGTCGCCACCGTCCAGCAGTATGCGGAGCACGAGAAGCAGACATTCGCCGCCATTACCGATTTGAGGGCGAAAAGTTACAGCGCGCTGAAAGACGATGAAAAAGCGGAATTCGACCGGAATTTCACGGCTGCCAGCCGGAAATTGTTTATGGTAGCAGAAAATTATCCGCAATTAAAGGCTTCCGAGAATTTCATCCAACTCCAGCGGACGCTGAACGAGACCGAGGAACAGTTATCCGCGTCGCGCCGCACGTTCAACGCCTGCGTCACCGAATACAATAACGCCGTGATGACTTTCCCCACCAATCTGCTGGCAGGGATGTTCGGCTTTACCAAGAAAGAGGTGTTTTCCATTCCCGAAACCGAAAGGAGCAATCCCCAGGTAAAAGATCTGTTCAGGTCCTGATGCTGCCGGAATAAACCGATAAATGGAAACAGATTTCGATAACATATATGCCCGGCTGCGTCCGGTGATGGAGCAACTGGAGGCACGAAGGCGGGAGCTGAAAGCCAAAGGCAACCGAACCGGTATGATTGCGGGGGGCATTGTCTTTTTGCTCGGATTATTCATCGGCGGAGGCGATTCGACGTGCCTTCTTGTTTCGGCGGTCATTGCCGGCATCATCTGGTACGGTTGCATTTCTTCGAAATCGGCTCCGTTATGCGCTTTCTATAAACAGCACGTCATTTCCGTCCTTGTTTCCCAATTGTGTGAAAACGCCTCTTTTCAGCCAGACAAAGGCATCTCGGAACAAATGTTCCGGGCAAGCAGGCTGTTCTCCGCTCCGGACCGTTATCATTCTGAGGACCTCATCAGCGGCAAAATTGACAGAACCGCTTTCTGCTGCGCCGAGATTGTGGCGGAAGAGAAACGGACGACCACCGACTCGAAAGGCAGGCAACAAATCCGGTGGATAGACATTTTCAGGGGCTTTTTCTTCATTGCCGATTTTCAAAAGGATTTTCAGGGACAAACTATCGTTTACCGAAATTCCTGGATAAAATTAAATCCCAGGAAGCAACGGGTTAAATTGGAAAATCCCGAGTTTGAGAAGAGCTTCGACACCTATTCCACCGACCAGGTGGAGGCCCGGTATTTGCTCAGTCCGTCTTTTATGGAAAGGCTGCTGGAACTGGACCGGAAGTTTCCCGGCAGAATCACCGTGAGTTTTCTGAACTCTTCGGTCATCATTGCCATTCCGGATTCCAAAAATCATTTTGAAACCAGCATCTGGCAATCGCAACTGCGAAACGATTCCGTCCGCCGGGAATTTTTTACCTTGGCGACATTGTTCCATATCGTGCACGATTTGAACCTGAATCTCCGGATATGGAGCAAAGAATAACTTTTTCAACCAACCGCCCGTTTACCCCGAAAAACAACTGACTATGCTACTGAATATCATTTTTCTGATTGCAGGCTTGATTATCCTGACGTACGGAGCCGATTGGCTGGTAGACGGAGGGGCGGCTTTGGCACACCGGCTGAAAGTGTCCGCGATGGTCATCGGACTGACCATTGTCGCATTCGGCACTTCCGCGCCCGAACTGGTCGTCAATATCGTCTCTTCGGCAAAAGGCAGCTCGGCGCTGGCATTGGGCAACGTGATGGGGAGCAATATTTTCAATATCCTCGCCATATTGGGCGTCACGGCATTGAGCGTGCCCGTAGGCATCCGCAAGACAACCGCCCGGGTGGAAATTCCCTTGTCCATTTTTGCCGCCTCGCTCGTTCTTTTCTTTGTTTACGTCAACCGCTCCGGAGACATCTCCCGGGCAGAAGGCGTCTGCCTGCTCTGCGCTTTCGTGCTGTTTCTTGCCTATACCCTGGCGTTGGCAAAATACGGTGACAGCGGGGAGGAAGTGGAAATCAAGAATTTTTCAACAGGCAAATCGCTGTTTTTCATCGTCGCCGGACTGGCGGGACTGATTGCCGGCGGCCATCTGTTGGTGACGGAAGCCGTCCAAATAGCCCGGGATTTAGGCATTTCGGAAAGGGTCATCGGACTGACCGTCGTTTCCATAGGCACCTCGCTGCCCGAACTGGCGACCTCCGTCATCGCCGCCCGCAAAAAAAACGCGGACATCGCCATCGGCAACGTCATCGGTTCCAACCTTTTCAATACGTTCCTGATTCTCGGCACTTCCGCCGTCATCGCCCCCTTGAAGGCTCCGGCAGGCGGCACGACGGACTTGTGGGTCAATCTCGCTGCCACGCTTCTGCTTTTCCTGTTTATCCTCACCGGCAAAGGCAGGAGGCTCAACCGCTGGGAAGGCGGTGTATTTCTCGTTCTATATTTGGGCTACCTGCTGTTCATTTTGAATGCCCGCTGGTTTGACTTTATCCGCTAAGAATCGTTTCGGACAGACCGGGAAGCGGCAATCCGAAGGTTTCTGCAAAGAAGAACGGCTCCCGGTTGCAACCTTTTGTTTTGAAAAAGGTATAACCTACCAAAACCGAAACGATGATGGAAAAAGAGGAACGTTTTACAGAATCCGGTACGCCCCTGCCAGGCGAAAGGTATCACATTGAAATTCTTCCCGACGGACCCTATTTAGTGTACGGCAACCCGCCCGTTCAGCAGGAAATCCTGATGCAGAACGAAGAAGGCGTTTCCTGGGAATATGCCAAAGGGCACAGTTATGCCGCAACGGAAAATCCCACCGCCTTGTGCCGGTGCGGACACTCCGGCAAGCATCCGTACTGCGACGGCTCGCACGCCCGTGCCGACTGGGATCCCACCCTCACCGCCGACAATGTTCCTCTGCTGGAAAAAGCGACGATCTATGACGGAGCGACGCTGCAATTGTCCGACAATCCCGACTATTGCGCACGCATCCGCGTCTGTATGGCAAAACATTCTGTCTGGAAAAACACCATCCGTTCCGGGAAGCCGGAAGCCAGGGAAACCGCCATTCACGAAGCTGTTTTCTGTCCCTCCGGACGATTAAAAATCCTGGACAAAGAAACGGGTGAGTATATCGAACCGCCCCTGCAACCGGAAATCGGACTGATAGAAGATCCGCAGAAGAAATGCAGCGGACCGCTTTGGGTAAAAGGAGGCTTTGCCGTGGACAGTCCGGACACCGCCTATGAACGGCGCAACCGGATCACTTTGTGCCGTTGCGGGGCATCCGCCAACAAACCGTTTTGCGACGGCACCCACATCGACATTTGTTTCAATGACCGCCTCCCGATTCCCGAACCCGAAGGAAAAGCAACGGAAGCCTGATTCCGGAAGTCATCAGCCACCGGTTTTCCAGTTGCGGTAAGGCTGCCGGCTCAGCATAGCATTGTAATAACGCTGGTCGCCCGTGACCTCCCGGTCCAGCCAGTCCGGAGATTCAAAAGGCTCGTCCGGGGCGGCAAGCTCCACCTCGGCAACGACCAGTCCCTCGTTGTCGCCATAGAACTCATCCACTTCAAAAAGATGCGTCCCGACTTGAACCAGGTAACGGGTCTTGTCGATGACTCCCGGTTCGCACAACCGCAATAATTCCCGGGCATCGGACAGCGCAATTTCTTTCTGCCACTCATAGCGGGCGACTCCGTCGGCACTGCTTTCCCCCTTGACCGTCAGAAAACCCTGGTCGCCACAGACCCGAACCCTCACCGTCCGTTCCGGAACCGAAGACAGATACCCCTGCGTCATCCGGAC
>CAYNXE010000135.1:0-6466 GCA_964400995.1 uncultured Odoribacter sp. | reverse complement strand
AACACCGGATCCATAAAGTTCTTGGCCACAGCTGCTCCCATAGTCTTATCGGCAGGATCAGTGGTCATATAACAATTTACTCGGTCCATATATACAGCGCTGTCCCGCATTACAAACTTGACATGTAACGGTTCGTTTGCCATATAACCGACCACGGCAACATCCGGCTGGGAAGTCGCCGTTGTTTTAGAACCGATCAACACTTCACGGTTCATATATTTCAACGGATATTCAAAATACAATTTATTGCCCACACGATGTGCCGTAATAAAATCTCCCTTGATTGTTTTACAGCCGGCTTTTTTCACTATTTTGTCATAATTGCTGACACTTTTTTTCACCGGAGCGGCTTTTTGCTCCGTAGTTGTCGGTGCCTTCTTTTTCTTGGTATTCTTCGTACTGGCGAACCCGGGTGCTACCAAGCCACACACCAACAATGCCAGCATTCCTGTTTTTAATAATTGTTTCATCTGATTTTTATTTTATAGTCCAACTCATCATTCAATCAATCTGTTCCAAATAAAGTGGCAATAATGTTTTCATCAAGTTGTATTTCTTCAATACTTTCGGATAATCAGCATATTCGCTCTCAAAAGCTTCATCATCTCCTGCCAATACCCGTGCCATGTACTCATACAGGTCCTGTTCCCGAAGCGGGAAAGTATAGCCAATCAACTTCGTGTCCATCGTCGACAAGTCGTAATTCGTCTCTACTTTACTTCCCACACGCTCTGCCAACAGATAAATCAGCTGGGTCGGATTAAATCTGAGAAAACCGTATGTCAACCACTCTTTTGCTGGTAACAAATATGAAGTACTAAGTGCTGAATTACTGGATGTTCCCCTCTTATTTCCATACAATGATTGTCCAGTAGAGCCAACGGAACTATCGAAAAATTCCGTAAAAAGATTCATATAAGCCTCATTGTTTTTGATGTCATAGACGTACAATTCAGCCATTACATATCCTGCCAACAAGCGTTTTTCACTTTCACTCATTTCTCCAATCCGGTCGATTCCTCCAATCAAGGTCGTTGTCATGGCATTATAGCTGTTGAAAACATGTTGCGCCCTGGCATCCGAAAGGTTGTTCACGATAGAATCCACCAATAAAAAGCTCATCGGATACCTGCTTTTCTTCAGGTAGGGAAAAACATATTCCCCCAGAAATTCGGCCGCATCCAACAACTGAGACTTATCTCCATTTTCCAGGTACTTCTTATTCAAAGAATACAACGCGGCATTCGGGGTCCGAGACGTAATCCAATAAGCGATATCCAGCACTTCGTAATGAATCATTCTCTCCCCCTCCCGGGACAGTCCCCGGTCTTCCCGACCGATGGTATCGTTATAATAAACCGGTACCCCGTACGTTTGAAAAAGTTCATAAAAAGCATGATCGACAGCATCGTCACTATCTTCCAGCTTATACCAATCCCGGTCGGCAAACGAAGGAGTCAAATCCTCATTTTCCTTTGAGCAAGCGGTGAACACCGCCATGCCCAAAAGACACATACCTATGATTAATTTTCTTTTCATTGCTCTGCTACATTTAAGATTCAACTTCAGTTACAATCTCCGGATCCTGCCTGGGATTTGCAAGCAAACTCCCGTCATTGATGATTATTTCCGACTCCGGAATCGGCATCATGTAATTATTGGAACCGTCTTCCGTATATTCCGGCAATACATAGAAACTATCATACCGTCCGACATGCTCCGAGTCAAAACCGTGATAAATCTTTTTCCGCATGGGATATTTGGGATGCACGGCATAACGTTTCAAATCAAACCAGCGGTGTCCCTCAAAACAGAGCTCCCGTCTTCTTTCGTCACGAATCAAATCGGACAATTCCTTGCCAGTCTCACTGACATTGGCATCCGAAGTGAAACGTTTCTCCCTCAATTTCTCCAAAGCAGATGCCGCCTCCGCATCCTGTCCCAGCATCGCCAAAGCCTCCGCTTTGTTCAGATATACTTCCGGCAACCGCAAGGTAAAAAAGTCCGACACCAAATCCCCGTCCGAATAATTCCGGCACAACTTGAATGTCACATAATATCCTCGGAGATCCTTATTTTGAGTCGCATTGTAACGGTTTTCCGCCCATTCAAAATAGTGGAAACGGGCATCTTTTTCCTGGTCGTACAAAGCAATCAATTCATCCGAGGCAATGAAAGTAGCCGCTTGTCCGGCAGTGTACGCAGAACCGCCACTCACCGAATACTGGGTTTTACTATACGATATGGCTAACATCCGATTGTCTCCGTTTGAAAAAATCACCTCCGGCGAATTACCGAAAACCTTGTTATCCGTAGCCTTCAACTGCGTAAAATCCAACAACGCATAAGAGGATTTCAATACTTCATCGCATTCCGCCACCACTTTATCCCATTGGCACATATACAGATAAACCCGGCTCAGAAAGGTACGGGCAGCCATTTCATTGACCCGATAGATGGAAGTCTGCTCCACTCCTTTCAAACAGGCGACCGCCGTCTCCAAATCATCCGTGATGACCTTGTAGACTTCCGCCACAGAAGCATGCTGGTAATTCACATCTTCAATCCGCTCGGACAATTTCACCGGTATCCCCTGGTCCGTCAAAGCCGTCTGCTCCTTATAAGGACGACCGTAAATATTGACCAGAAAATAATAATACATCGCCCTCAAAAAACAAGCCTCGCCCTTCAACTGAGCATAGCGTTTCTCTCCCTTGTATTCTTCCAATTCAAACAGGATGGCATTCAACGCATTGATATGCTTGTACAGCTTTTCCCACGTCCTGTCCGTATAAGACACCAAACTGGTGGCGTCGATAAAAGGTTGTTCCAACCAATAGTGGAAAGGACCTAAAGAATTAACATAGACAACATTCTCTGGTGAATTATTGTTTACTTTCGAATCGTCGTCCATTACATGAATCCAGGGACCTATGGCACAAGTACCCGTAATTGAAGTTTCATTATAAAACTGCATAGGCATATACCCTTCCCCCAGAATCAATTCATTCAAATCCTCTATGCAAGTCACGTAAGTCTGGTTTTTGCTATTTTCATTCAGGAAATCGCTGCAAGACGTCCCCATGAACAGCACCAGACTCATCCATATATAACTGTATCTTTTCTTCATATCCCCGTAATTTAAAATGCGACATTAAAACTGAGCGAAAAAGTCGGCCGGTTAGACATATTGATTGAAGAAGAACTTCCTGTCTGGGTAGCCGGGTCCTGACCTTTTAACTTTTTACTGCACAACGTAAACAGGTTGGTCGTATAAAAACCAATGGAAGCCGTATTCACGCCGATTTTTTTCAGCCAAACGGGAGGGAACGCGTACCGGAGAGAAAGAGACTGCAAACGAACATAATCCCCGCTAACCACACGCACGTCCGAATTGTCATACATCTGCCAGATATTGTCGGCAAAACGGAAGGCGGAATTTTTCCACCAGTTTATAGCCGTACTTTCCATTAGCGTCTGGGTAAATGCCGCACCCGAAAGCGTTCCCGGTATGTTAGTATACTTTTCATCTCCCGGATTTTTCCACCGATCCAACAATTCACGACGCACGTTATTTTCCGGCTGGGGCGCAATCGTTCCGTAACTTGCCGATACATTCGGATAAAGGCTCAGCAAACGGATTTTTGTTCCGAGGCTGTACACCATATTAACAGCCAAGGTAAAACGCTTGTATGAAAAAGTTTGCCTTAAACTGCCCTGAAAGACAGGTACTCTGTTTCCGGAATAATCCATCACCGTCGTATAGATTTCGTCCTTATTCATTCCTTCGAACAGCTCCCGGAATTGTTCTTCGTCCATACCATAAAACGTCGGTCTTCCGTCCTCATTGCTCAATCCGGTAAAACGATACGAATAAAACGAATTCAACGGCTTGCCCGGTATCTCAATTCTTCCGTTCAGAAAATCCGTATAGGTAAATTCATCCTTCAATGTCTTGCTGGAAACCTTGTTCATCAATTTATTCAGCGTTTCACCAAATTCAGGAACAATTGTCCAACGGAAACCGGTGGGATTTCCTTTGGAAGTCTGGTCAATGGCAACAAAACTCAAAGACAGTTCCACGCCCGAATTCTGTATCGTTCCCCGATTGACCACGTAACTATTACGTCCGTTGATCATGGAAATCTTCTTGGTCAGGAAGGCATCTTTCGTTTTCTTATGATAGTAAGCCACCGAACCGGCTATCCGGTTTTTCAAGAAACCGAAATCCAGCATGAAATTCGTTGAAACGGTTTTTTCCCACTTCAAGTCCGGATTCGGGAAACTATAGATGGTAGAAAGATACTCGTTATTGGCATTCACCTTGCCGTCACGGGTAATGACCAGTTTCGAACTCTGCGAAGACAACATGTTTCCCTGCAACCCCAACGAAGCCCGCAAGGACAAATTGCTCAACCAGGAAGCATTTTGCAATACATCTTTCTTGGCATTCCACCGACCGGAAAACGACCAAATGGGCAAAATCTTTTCATTGCTCCGTGAGCCGAACAGGTTGGAAGCATCCGCACGGGCATTGACATTCAGCATATAACGGTTGTCGTAATCATAAGATACCGTGGCATACCCGGAGACAATGTTCGTCAATTCCTCCGAATGCACACCTCTTGCCGCTGCAGTCGTATAATACCAGTTGTAATAACCGCCATACACATTCGGGTCGAAATTCGCCATTCCTTTCCCCCGGTCGGGCATATATCCCCGATACACCTGGTTCAGATTCAGGTACTCCGTAGACGAAAGCTCTCCACCCAAAGCCGCCGAGATATTGTGTTTCTCATTCGCTCCAAGATCCTTATTGTATGAAAACTGACCTCTCACGGTATAACTGCCCTTGGTTGTTCTTGTTTCCGTCAATTCACCACCGTAAGGCATCAGATTGGCGAAATTAGGCGTTCCAGTAGTCGCTTCACCATCTCCGCGCAAAGTTCCGGCACGATAGGTCTTCTCGTTATAAAATAGTTCCTGATTCGTACTTCCCGTCGAATAAGACAACGTAGCCCCGAATTTCAACGATTCCAATATCTTATAATCCAAAGAAGCCGTCAAAGTCGTCGCATAGGTCTTGTATTTCTGCCAACTATTCTCCATTTCATTCAAGATGTTAAAGCCCAAACGATTCGACACGTCGGCATCTCCCCTGGAATAAAACTTATAATAATAATACGGCTCTCCATCCTCATTAAAAGCCGGAATGGCACGGCTGGTATTATAAGCATAATTCAGCACATTCAATTCCGTCGGGACATACTTCCGGTTCTGCACACTCGCATTCACACCGAAACGCATGGAAAACCGCTTGAAATTGGCAGTCAGGTTTATGCTTGCCGAATAGGTTTTGTTGTTCTCTCCTTGCACATATCCCTGCACATCCTGCAAACCGGCGGAAGCATAGTAACGGAGTACGGAAGAGCCACCGGAAACACTTACTGTGTGTTTGTGGGTAAACGTATTTTGAGTCAGTATCTTAAACCAGTCCGTATTCAATCCTTCATAATACCCCACCTGTTCCTGCATCTCATCGAAACTGGTCTTTCCCGTCAAATAATCATGCATCGCCCCCTCGTATCCTACCCACGAATTAATAAATCCGTAAGTCTGATGCTGCTCCATCAATTCACGAGAATAAGCGATTCTTTCTTTCGAATTCATCATATTCACGCTCCGATCGGAATAACGCGGACGCTGCCCGAAAGTACCGGAAAAAGAATAGCTCACCTGGGGAGGTCCGATCTTTCCTTTCTTGGTAGTAATGACAATCACTCCGTTGGCTGCCCGCGCTCCATATATCGCTGTCGCCGAAGCGTCTTTAAGCACGTCAATCTGGTCAATATCCTCCGGATTGATACCCGAAATGGCATTTCCCAACAGATTTACAAAATCCAGGTCATTGAGCTGCTCCGGATCAAAGTTTACCGGATCGGAATAGATGACTCCGTCCACCACCCACAGCGGCTCCTGATTTCCCAAAATAGTCGAGGTTCCCCGGATTCTTATACGAGGAACAGCACCAATCGTACCGGAATTAGACATAAACACCATACCGGGAACATACCCCTCCAACATCTGGTCGATAGTATTCAACCCCGGAACAACCACATCGTCAGCTTTTATCGTGGTCACGGCACTGGTCAATTTACGGGTGTCTATCTTCTGATAACCGGTACTTACCACCGCCACCTCTTCCATTTCGTGCACCTCGTCTTCCAGCATGACCCGAATCGTATCCCGACCGACATACTTCACCTCCTGTTTTTTCATACCCAAATATGAAAATTCCAATACAAAATCATCCAATGTCGCAAACTGCAAACCAAATTTCCCATCCTTGTTGGTCGTCGTCCCGACATTACGTCCTTTTACAACCACATTCACATTTTCCAAAGGACTTTTTTTCCGGTCAGTAACCCATCCCACGATTTCTTTATTCTTTAACTGGGCTGTACGC
>CAYNXE010000134.1:0-6493 GCA_964400995.1 uncultured Odoribacter sp. | reverse complement strand
CAAATATAAAGGCTTTTTGAAAGTTCGCAAAAAAAGCGAATGTTTTTTGGAAGAAAATACGATAATCTTCAGTTTACAACGAATCCTCTTGCACCATCCACGCTTTAAAATCCGTTGCCCGGTTCTTACTGATATAAATGGGCTCGGGTGTTTCCACATCCAGTTTTACCAGCAGGCGGCTGTCGAACCAGACGGTGATTTCTTTCACGCTGTCGCGCGCAATGATGTATTGTTTGTTCGCCCGGATGAATCGGGAGGGGTTGAGCATCGCCATAATTTGTTCCAGTGTTTTGGTATATGCGTATTGCGTGCCGTTTTTCAGACAGACAAGCGTCTGTTTGTTGGTGGTGTAGAAACAGGCGACATCGGTCAGGGACACTGGCAGGAGCTTGTCGCGCAACGGGAGCAGAATTTTGTCCTTGTAGACGGGTTTGGGCGCCAGGGTCATCAGCCGGGAGAGGTAGGCGCTCATATCGGCGGGCATCCAATGCCGGAATTTATCCAGCGCCCTTTGCAGTTCCTCCGGCTTTATCGGTTTCAGCAGGTAGTCGATGCTGTTGACCCGGAAAGCATCCATGGCGTATTGGTCGTATGCCGTTGTGAAGACAATCGGGGTTTCAACTTTCATCCGGTCGAAGAGCAGGAATGCTGAGCCGTCGGACAGGTGTATGTCCATAAAAATCAAATCCGGCTGCGGATTGTTTTGCAACCATTCTGCCGTCCGGCTCACGCTTTCTATATTGCCGGAGATTTCTATCGAGGGGTCGATGGCGTGCAATGCTTCCACCATATTTTCGTAAGCGGCGGTTTCGTCTTCTACTATCAGTACTTTCATTGTTTTTTATTTTAACGGGAGGAATACGCTGAACGTGTTGCCGTCCGTTTCTGTGCGGATGTCTTTCTTCATCATCAGTTCAAAACGGTTGCGGAGATTGTGCAGTCCGGTTCCGTTCGTGTCGGGCGGGACGAGTTTGGGATATACCGGATTGGATATTTCCAGTTCGCCGCCGTTCATCCGAATGGCTATATTCATTCGATGGTCGCTGTCTATCCGGTTGTGTACTGTCACATTTTCCACCAGTGGCAGGAGCGAGAGCACGGGCAGCGACAACGCATGGTCTTCTTCGGGCACCTGTACCGAGCAGGTCAGTTTGCCTTCGAACCTCACTTCCAGAACGTGGATGAACGAGCGGATGAATGCCAGTTCTTCGCCCAATGGCACCAGTCCCCGCCGGTCGCTTTGCAGGATGTAACGGAAGATGTCCGACAACTTGGTCACGTATCGCAAAGTCTTTTCATCGTCCCCTTTTCGGATGAGAGAGGAAATGCCGTTGAGCGAGTTGAAAAAGAAATGCGGATTGATTTGGTTGGCGAGGGCGTCGCACCGGCTTTGCAAGTTTTCGATGCGGAGCCGTTCTATTTCCTGTTCTTTCTCCCGCTGGCTGTCATACAGTACGGATATGTAGCCGATGAAAGTGCAGAGGAGGCATACGACGAAGAACTGGAACAGCAGGATATTGCCTACGTATCCGGTCTGAATGCCCAGTAGCGGCAAACCGTAGGATAGCCCGACAAATGCGGCGCACCCCGTCAGCGTGTAAAGGAAGTTTCGTCCGAAACGTGCCGTAAATGAAACGTTGCTGATTTGCCGGATGTTGTATCTCAGTTGAAAATAGAACAGAGCGTAGAAATATAGCATGCGAAAGGCGAAGAATATCCAGAATCCGGGCCCTTCGCCGATGTTCAGCCGTGCCAGGTTCCACGGAATCCATACGACATTGGGATAAGTGACGAATATCATGCAGACGAAGGCGATAATCGGCATTTTCCGAGGAATGTAGGAATACAATGTGTTCATAATCCGATGTTTCCCGCAAAAATACGATATTTATCCATAGGCGGATGATTTTGGGGCGTTAAAACGAAGAAGAGGGGATTGAAAAGGAATGGGGCATCTTTTTCGTCTCATTATTCCATAGTTTGATAAATTCTTAGTACTTTCGCCAATGGGTAAAAAAGGCATTTATCGTTTATAATTTATTAAATTCATATATAATGTACAGAACACATACTTGTGGGGAGCTTCGGCTTGAGCATGTCAACCAGCACGTTACGTTGAGCGGTTGGGTGCAGAAAATCAGGAATCTGGGCGCCATGACCTTCATCGATTTGCGTGATCGGTACGGCATCACCCAATTGGTTGTCGAGGAATCCGCCTCGAAGGATATAAAGGACTGCGTTGCAGGGCTTGGCAGGGAGTTTGTCATTCAGGTGAACGGCAAAGTGGTGGAGCGGACCAGTAAAAACAACAAGATTCCGACGGGTGACATAGAAATCATCATAGAACGCCTCGACGTGCTTAGTCCGTCCGAGGTACCACCTTTCACCATTGAGGACAACAGCGACGGAGGGGATGAAATCCGGATGAAGTACCGTTATCTTGACCTGCGTCGCCAGGTGGTTCGGAAGAATCTGGAATTGCGTCACCGGATGGCTCATTTGATTCGCAATTACCTGGACAACCAGCATTTTATGGAAGTGGAGACTCCGGTGCTTATCAAAAGTACGCCGGAGGGTGCCCGGGATTTCGTGGTGCCTTCGCGGATGAACCAGGGGCAGTTTTACGCCTTGCCCCAGAGTCCGCAGACCTTCAAACAGTTGCTGATGGTGGCGGGTTTCGACCGTTATTATCAAATCGTCAAATGTTTCCGAGATGAGGACTTGCGGGCGGACCGGCAGCCGGAGTTTACGCAAATCGACTGCGAAATGTCGTTCGTCGAACGGGATGACGTGCTGGACATCTTCGAGGGGTTGATTCGTCACTTGTTCAAGGAAATCCGGGGCATTGACATTCCTGCGCTGCAACGGATGACTTGGCACGATGCCATGGAATATTACGGTTGCGACAAGCCGGATCTCCGCTTCGATATGAAGTTTGTCGATTTGACCGCCCAGGCAAAGCACCGGGATTTTGCGGTGTTCAACGCAGCGGAATATGTCGGAGCCATCTGCGCTACCGGGTGCGCTGCTTATACCCGCAAGCAATTGGACGAGTTGACTGAATTCGTGAAGCGTCCCCAAATCGGGGCCAAGGGGCTTGTCTATGTGAAATACAATGAAGACGGAACGCTGAAATCTTCCGTGGACAAATTCTACAATGAAGATGACCTGAAACGCTGGGCGGAGTCCTGTCAGGCGAAACCGGGCGATTTGATACTGATTCTTTGCGGTCCCAAGAACAAGACCCTGCCCCAGTTGTGCGAGTTGCGTCTGGAAATGGGCAATCGCCTCGGGTTGCGCGACAAAGACGTTTTCAAACCGTTGTGGGTAGTGGATTTCCCCTTGCTGGAATGGGACGAGGAAACGCAGCGTTTTTATGCCATGCACCATCCTTTCACGTCGCCCAAGCCGGAAGATACCGATATGATGGAAAGTAATCCGGGTTCCGTGCGAGCCAATGCCTATGATATGGTCATCAACGGAGTGGAGATTGGCGGTGGTTCCATTCGGATTCACGATTCGCAGTTGCAGCAGCGTATGTTCAAGTGCCTGGGATTCACGCCTGAACAAGCGGATAAGCAGTTCGGCTTCCTGCTGAATGCTTTCAAGTACGGTGCGCCTCCTCACGGTGGCATCGCCTTCGGATTCGATCGTCTGGTGTCTATGTTTGCCGGACTGGATAGCATCCGGGACACCATTGCGTTCCCGAAGAACAATTCCGGACGGGACGTGATGATTGATTCTCCGTCGGAGATTTCCGAAGAGCAGTTCAAGGAATTGGGCATCCGGCTTCAGCCGTAATTGACAAATCCGGTTCAGGGTTTCCTTGCGGAAAGCTCCGGACCTAAAATCGAAGGCAGGTGTTTAAAGACGTCATTGGACATGAGGATATCAAGCAAAGGCTGGTCAATTCCCTGAAAACGGGACGGGTCAGCCATGCCCAGTTGTTTGCCGGCGAAACGGGATACGGTTCGCTGGCGTTGGCACTGGCTTTTGCGCAATACGTTTTTTGCACCGGAAACAAGGGGGACGATGCCTGCGGGGAATGTCCCTCGTGCCGGAAGATGCAGAAATACATCCATCCCGACCTGCATTTCGTGTTTCCTGTCATCCGGAAGGCGAAAAGTCCCGTGAGCGACGAATACATGAACGAATGGCGGAACCTGCTTTTGCAGGGCACGTATTTCAATCTGGCGGAATGGTTCTCGTATATGGGAGCGGAAGATAACGCCCAGGCAGCGATTTATACGGAGGAGAGCGTGAACATCTTGCGGAAGCTGAATTTGAAGCCGTTCGAGTCTGACTACAAAATCATGGTCATGTGGCTGCCCGAAAAGATGAATCCGGAGTGTTCCAACAAGCTACTGAAAATCATCGAGGAACCATTTGACAAAACATTGTTCCTGATGGTTTCCGAGCATCCGGAGCAAATCATCAACACGATACAGTCGCGTTTGCAACGCATCAACATACCTCCTTTGTCCCAGGAGCAAATCAAGGGACAGTTGATTTCGGCAAAAGGGCTTTCGCCTGAACGGGCGGAGGAGTTTGCCCACGTGGCTTCGGGCAACTGGCACAGGGCGCTCCGGCTGCTGGACGAAAGCGAGGAGCAGATTTACAATCAGGAAAAGTTCGTCAGCCTGATGCGACTTTGCTGGGCACGGAAAATGCTTCCTGTCAACGAATGGGTGAATGATATTGCCGGGGTGGGCAGGGAACGCCAGAAAAGTTTTCTCGTCCATGCCGTCCGGATGATTCGAGAGAATTTTGTCCGTAATTTTGGATTGAATGAACTGAATTATATGACGGAACGGGAAAAGGAATTTTCTGAACGTTTTTCACCCTATGTGCATGAAGGGAACGTGCTTCCCCTAACCTCCGAGTTTGAACGTGCGTACAACGATATCAGCCGCAACGGCAGTGCCAAAATCATATTTACGGATTTGTGCATCAAGGTCATGCAGAACATCAGACCGAATTAAATATTATCAGTATAAAAGACAAGATTATGAATGAGATACAAGACAATAACGATATAGAATGGGAAGAGGAGGCGACTCCGCAAGATTCCCAGGAACAGACGGCAGTTCCGGCACAGGAGACGCCTCGGGAGGAAGAAGCCGGTTCCGTGGCGGAAACGGAGCAGGAGACACAACCGGAGGAAACTGTCGATTTTACGGAAGAGACAGATGACGAAAAAGAGGAGGAACCCCTCAAGGCGGGGGAATTTGCCGCTCAGAAGCAGGAGGAAGAGGTTGAGGAGGTGCAACAGCTTCATTCCAAGCATGCTCGTCCCGAACCCGTTATCGATCATCGCCTGTTGGCAGGCAAACTGAGCGTGTACAACTGGCTGAAGGATGTGCCCGCCGTTCACAATGCGCCCGAAGTCGTGGAGGTGCGTTTCAAAAACACCCGGAAAGGATTCTACTGCAATCCGTCCCGCCTGCCTTTGCAGGAGGGGGACATTGTTGCCGTGGAGGCTGCCCTGGGGCATGATGTCGGGGTTGTTTCGCTTGCCGGCGAACTGGTGAAGGAGCAGATTCGGTTGAAACGGATTGACGTGGAGCGGAATCCTTTGAGAAAGGTGTACCGGAAAGCCAAACCGCACGACATTGAGAAGTGGCAGCAAGGTATCGCCTTGGAGCACGATACCATGATTCGCTCCCGGAAAATCGCGGCAGACTTGAAGCTGAACATGAAAATCGGGGATGTGGAGTATCAGGGCGACAAGACCAAGGCTATTTTCTATTATATCGCTGACGACCGGGTGGACTTCCGGACGTTGATTAAGGTGTTGGCGGAAACTTTCCACATCCGGATTGAGATGAAGCAAATCGGTTCCCGTCAGGAAGCCGGCCGCATCGGGGGTATCGGTCCGTGCGGACGAAAATTGTGTTGCTCGACGTTTATCACCAATTTCGTTTCGGTGTCCACTTCGGCGGCTCGTTATCAGGACATTTCCTTGAATCCTCAGAAGCTGGCGGGGCAGTGCGGAAAACTGAAATGTTGCCTGAATTATGAAGTCGATGCTTACATTGACGCACAGAAGGATTTCCCGCCGACCAACATACCGCTGAATACGGGGGATGGCATTCTCTATCATCAGAAGACGGATATTTTCGGCAGGGTCATGTCGTACTCCACGGACAAGGAAGGGAAAGGCGTTTTCATTTCCATTCCGGTGAAAAGGGTGAAAGAAATCATCATGCTGAACCGGAAAGGCGTTATTCCGCCGAAGGCCGTCGAGGTATCGGATGATGTGCCGGAGGACATCAAATATACGGACGGCGTGGGCGAAGACAGCTTGAGCCGTTTCGATGACAAGAACAACCGCCGGAAACGGAAGAATCGGAACAACCGAAATAATCGGAATAACGGCAACAATGGCAACAACAATGTCCGCCGGAACGAAAACAAGGAACAGGACCGTCCGAACAACAATAATAACACCAATAACAATAACCGGACGCAGCGACCCCAGCAGAACGGACCC
>CAYNXE010000133.1:0-6513 GCA_964400995.1 uncultured Odoribacter sp. | reverse complement strand
ATTTCTATGAAAATACCTTTTTCTTTGCCTGTCATTGATGCAGAGGTGATTGCAGAGATGCAGGATACGTTGACTCATACAGGTTGGTTGACGACAGGTCCCAAGGCGAGGGCTTTGGAAGAAGAAATCCGGCAATTTGTCGGAGGAGAGGCTGTTTTGTGCGTAAATTCCTGGACTTCGGGGGCTATGTTGATGTTGCGCTGGCTGGGAGTCGGGGCGGGAGATGAAGTGATTGTGCCTGCTTATACTTATAGCGCCACGGCTTTGTGTGCCATGAATATGGGGGCTAAAGTGGTGATGGTAGATGTGAAAGATGATTTTACCATGAATCCCGATAAGTTGAAAGCGGCGATAACGGAACATACGAAGGTGGTGTTGCCGGTAGACATTGGCGGGTATCCGTGTGACTACGATGCTATCCGGAAAGTGTTGGATGATGAAGAGGTAAAGAGGTTGTATCGTCCGGAGTCCGAGAAGCAAAGGCAGTTGGGGCGAATTATGCTGATGGCGGATGCAGCCCATTCGTTGGGAGCTTTTTATAAAGGGAAAGCTTCTGGAACCGTGGCGGATGTAACTGTTTTTTCATTGCATTCGGTCAAGAACGTTACGACGGGAGAAGGGGGAGCTATCGTGTTGAATTTGCCACGAGAGTTTGACCAGCAAAAGGAGTTGGCTTTTTTGAGGGCTTTGGCTTTAAACGGACAGAATAAGAGTGCTTTTGAAAAGAATCAGGTGGGAGCATGGAGGTACGATATTATAGACCAAGGGCTGAAAGTAAATATGCCGGATTTGTGCGCGACGGTCGGATTGGCACAAATGCGACGCTATAAATCAACCTTTTTGCCTGAACGGAAGGAGATTTTCGAGTTTTACGTAAAAGAGTTTTCCCGATATGACTGGGTGGTAATGCCGCCTTATCGACATGGGAATACGGAGAGCTCATATCATTTGTTTTTGCTTCGCATAAAGGATTTTGACGAGGCAAAGCGGGATGCGATGATTCAATATATCAGTGAAAAAGAAGTGGGGGTGAATGTTCATTATATCCCGATGGCGATGTTGACGCTGTTTAAAAACCGAGGGTATCGCATGGAAGATTATCCGAATACGTACAGGCTTTATTCCAATGAAATCTCCTTGCCCATATATAATAATCTTTCCAAAGAGCAGTTACGTGTCGTTGTGGATACGGTTGTAGAGGCTTATCACGCAGTAAGATAAATCGTTTTATTTTTATGTATCGTTTTTTGAAGTATGTTTTTGACGTACTCTTGGCGCTTATTGCTTTGGGGTGCGTGTCTTGGCTGTTGCTGCCTTGTATGTTGATATTGTGGTTGACGGGAGAGCATAAGGTTTGGTATTTGCAAAGGCGGGTCGGGTATAAGAATCGGATGTTTTCGATTTTTAAGTTTGCCACGATGTTGAAAAATTCGCCGAATATGGGAACGGGCAGTCTGACGACCCGGAATGACCCGCGGGTGTTGCCGTTCGGGCGTTTTCTGCGGAAGACCAAGATAAACGAGTTACCCCAGATTTTTAATGTGCTGAACGGAACGATGAGCATTGTGGGGCCTCGTCCTCAGATGGAGGTGGATTTCAAGCGTTTTCCGGCACATGTGCAGGAGACGATTTATCGGGTGCGTCCGGGTATTACGGGTATCGGTTCGATTGTCTTTCGGGACGAGGAACGATTGTTGTCACAGCCCGGAGTAGATCCGATTGCTTTTTATACGGAGAAGATAGCCCCTTATAAGGGCGAGTTGGAGATATGGTATCAGCGCCACGCTTCTTTGTGGCTGGATGCCAAGTTGGTATTTCTGACGGCATGGGTGATTGTGAAGCCGGAGAGTGATTTGCCTTTCCGGTGGCTGAAGGGCTTGCCGGAACGACCGGAGTATTTGCGATAGGTCTTGATAAGTTGGTGAGTTATTTGTATCTTTGTATAAATTTATAGTGCAATGGACATATCACAGAAACATATAAATGAGCATGAAGAAATGGCTCATGTGAATGAGCCAGAGGCATTGTATGCTGTTCGCAGCAAGAGCAATGAAGAATTTCCTGTGATGTCAATGGAGGAGGTTTTGCGGAATGCTTTGTCTTTGGAAGAATCGCGGCGTCTTGTGTTTGAACGTATATATCAGGATTTTCATAAATGATATATAAAGTTTATTTGGACCATAAGGTTCATAGGAAGATTATTCAGTTTTATGAGATGGCCTTGCGATTGCATTCTGCTTTAGATGAGGAGACTGTTCAAAAAAAGATGCAACGGATTTATGAAGGAGTGGAAAAATTGAGACAATATGCCCCGATTTATCGAAAGGCACGTTTATTGTCGGAATGGATTGAGGCAGGGTATCGGGAATGTATTGTTGAGGATTTTCATTTTGCATTTCAGATTTATAAGAACGAGGAGGGTGTGGCGTTTGTATACGTACATGATGCATGTCATAGCTTTTTGTATCATTGATTGCTTGTAAATGCAATAATTTAACAAATGTATGTTTAATGTAAGTCAGTTTATTGCCGAATACATTACTGAACGGCAAAGGAGTATGTTTGTGTCTGATATTGAAGCAAACAGGGAGAGGTTAAAAGAAGAGATTGAGGGAAAAAGTGTGTTGGTGATTGGGGGGGCCGGAACAATCGGTTCTTCTTATATTCGGGCGTTGTTGCCTTTCCGGCCGTCGAAATTAGTGGTTGTGGATATCAATGAAAACGGATTGACGGAATTGACAAGGGATTTACGTTCAACGTATGGAATGTATGTGCCGGAGGAGTACAGGACTTATCCGTTGAGTTTTGCCGACCCGATTTTCGAGCGGATATTCCGGGCGGAGAGAGGTTTTGATATTGTAGCCAATTTCTCGGCTCATAAGCATGTGCGGAGCGAGAAGGATAAGTATTCCGTTCAGGCATTGCTGGAAAATAATGTTTTGAAGGCGCGGAAATTGTTGGAATTGTTGAGCGAATTCCCGCCTCGTCATTTTTTCTGTGTATCGACGGACAAGGCTGCCAATCCGGTAAATATCATGGGTGCCAGTAAGAAAATCATGGAAGAGATGATTATGGCTTATTCTGAAAGGTTTAAGATTTCGACAGCCCGTTTTGCGAATGTGGCTTTCTCCAATGGCAGTTTGTTGGCGGGTTTTGTGGAGCGTTTGATGAAACGGCAGCCATTGAGTTCTCCGAATGATGTAAGGCGTTATTTCGTGTCACCGGAGGAGAGCGGGCAGATTTGCATGCTGGCTTGTATATTGGGCAGGACCAGGGAGATATTTTTCCCGAAATTGGGAGAAGAGCAGATGAAGACTTTTTCTTCGATTGCGGATGAGTTCTTGCATCGTCTCGGCTATGAAGTGAAATATTGTTCCTCGGAGGAAGAGGCGCGAAGGTTGGCGGCGGAGATGCCGTTGGATAGCAAGGTATATCCGGTGTATTATTTTGCTTCGGACACGACGGGGGAAAAGAGTTTTGAGGAGTTCTATGTGGAAGGGGAGCAGATTGATATGGGGCGTTTTGAGGCGTTGGGGGTGATAGAGGAGGTGAAAGCCAGAAAGATGGAAGATATTGATTGCTTTTTTTCGGAGTTGACAGGGATATTAGGGGATGTGAAAACTGAAAAGAAGGATATTGTTCGGGTCATGAAAGGGTTTATTCCCAATTTTGAACATGCGGAGACAGGGAAGTACTTGGATCAAAAGATGTAGTCGGGATCTGATAAAATGTAAAAGGCAAGACTTATTAGGGAATGATTTTTTTGACAAAAAAAGTTGTTTGATTGAAAAAGTTCACTTATCTTTGCCGAAACAAAACAAGATTGTTTTGGGTTTATGAGGGGATGCGATTGTGAGAGGGATTTGAAAGAGAGAATTTTGGATAATTTGGAGTGACTAAAATATGGTTGTTGTTGTATGTGACGTCCAAGTCGCAGAGGCTCGCCGAGAGGTGAGCCTCTTTTATTTTTGGAGGAGTTGGTTAATAGGAGAAGTCTGTTTATCTTTGTGGAAACAAAAACAAGATAGTTATGCGTTTGACTGCTGGGGAGATAGATGCAATAGTCCGGATTGCGCAAGAGATTTACGGTTGGGGAGTTGAGGTATTTTTGTTTGGTTCGCGCACGGATGATAGTAAGCGGGGAGGAGATATTGATTTGTTGGTTAGAAACGCAGGAGAGAAGAAGGGAGTTCTGGAGCGGGTGCGAATGGTGACTAAGTTGAAATTGGCATTGGGAGACAGGAAGATAGATGTGATTGGGGATTATGAGGAGAATGCAGTTGTGCAGGAGGCTTTGTTGCATGGAATACGATTGACATGACGGATAAACGGCAAGAATTGAAAGAGCGGTTGCTTCGGACATTTGAAATCTGTGATAAACATATCGTCCGGATAGAGGAGGCCTTGTGTGGATTAAAGTCGTATTTCCCGTTGGATGAGGAAAGGTATTTGAATCTGAATAGTGAGGTGGTGATGCGTTTGGATCAGTTTATATTTCGTTTTTCCAAGTTACAAGACGCCATCGGAACGAAGCTATTCAGGTATGTGCTGGCATGGCAATATGAGGAGGTGGAAGCAATGCCTATGCGGGATATTTTGGAGCGTTTAGAGCGCTTGAGGGTGATTGATAGCGTGGAGAATTGGGTTTATATGCGGGAGTTGAGGAATACAATAGCACATGATTATCCGTTGGCTACCCAAGAAGTCGTGGTTTCATTGAATGAATTGATAGGGTGCATAGGGGCTTTGAAAGGTGTATATGAACGTTTGAAAGAGAAAGTTTAGGCTGATTACGTGTAGATGAGATAACGAGGATATGTTTTTTGTTGTATGTGAATTCCTGAGTCGTGGGGCTCGCCGAGAGGTGAGCCTCTTTTGTTTTTATGGGAGGTGTGGAATGCTGGGAGGCGGATATGTTTTACAGCCATTTTTTCCGTTTGAAGAAAAGGAGCATGATGAGGGCGATGACGGTCATGATGCCCCAAAGGATAAAATAGGCGTGGCGGTAGGTCAGAAAGGGGATGTATTTGAAGTTCATGCCGTAGATGCCGGCGATGAAGGTTAGGGGGATGAATATGGCGGAAAAAATGGTCAGCACTTTCATGACATCGTTCACGCTGTTGCTGATGTTGGCGTTGTAGCTGTTCTGTTGGTCGGATACCATGTTGTTGTAAATTTCAATGGTTTCCAGGGCTTGTGTGACCAGGCCTTCCAGGTCGCGCAGGTAATTGTAGGTATGCGCATTGATGAGTTCGGAATCGCAGGTGACAAATCGGGTCATCAGTTCTTTGACCGGTCGGATGTTTTTGCGGATGTAAGACAGTTCGGTTTTGTAATGGTAGATGTTTTCGATGATTTTCTTGTCGGAATCAAGCAGTAGTTTTTCCTGTTCCTCGATGACGTTGCCTAATTTTTCAATGTTGAGGATGTAATTGTCCACCAGCGTATCCATGAGCGCATAGCAAAGGTAATCCGGCGAATAGCTGCGGATTTTCCCTTGGCTGGCATACAGGCGCTGCGCCACGTCTTCAAAATAATCTTTCGCTGTTTCCTGAATGGAAACGAGGTAGTTTTTGCCGACAATCAAGGAGATCTGGTCGATGAAGACTTTTTTGACTTCTTTGTTGAAATTGAGGGATTTCAGGATAGCGAAAAGGTGGCTGCCGTCTTCGCCAAACTTGGGGCGTTCGTCGGTATTGAGAATGTCTTCGAGGATTAACGGGGAGATGTCAAACTTTTTCCCCATTTGCCCGATGAGCCGGGTGTCATGCAAGCCGTGGATTGAAATCCAGGCGACGTGCTCGTTGGAAAGATATTCTTCAATCTTTTCCAAGGATTTTACACTTCCTTCCTTGATGTATTCCGTGTTGTATTGAGTGATGCGGATGCGGCTCTGTTCCATTTTCTGTTTTCCGATGAAAATCAGCGAACCGGGAGCTGCTCCCTGGGATTTGCGTTTGTCTTTTAGGAAACGTGCCATATCGTTGTTTTGATTTTACCTGTCGGGCGACTGGAGGGGTTGGCTGTAATTTGTCGGGTTTTATACGTTTGAACGATGAAAAAGGTTGGGCAAATGCGGAGGAAAGATTTATTCTTAAAAGAATGTTAAGCTGTGATAAATGGCAGGAATAGCCTAAATGTACAGTTTACGCAAACGTAAGCGTTCGGTAAATAAAAAAGTCGTTTTTTTTCTGTTTTACATGAAAAAAATGGTTTCGGTGAATTAGTGGAATGATGGATTTGGCGATTTTTGCAACTGTATATCAGAACGTTATCTATTTTTGAAAAAATATTGATTTAAATTTGTGGCGTATTTTTGATTCGTTACCTTTACCACGTTTTAGAACACAAAATGGTTAACAGACAGACATTTTAAAAATTGTTAAAACTTAATTTATCTCAAGCATGAGTCAAGAGACAAAAGTTATCGAGAAGCACGATGTTGTCATCCGTTTCTCTGGAGACTCCGGAGACGGTATGCAGCTTGCAGGCAACATTTTTTCAACAGTTTCG
>CAYNXE010000132.1:0-6540 GCA_964400995.1 uncultured Odoribacter sp. | reverse complement strand
GGTCGGTATGTGGAAAATAGTTTTATGGATTTGTGTAGGGTGGGGACTTGGAATTTCCGGATTGCAAGCCCAGCAGACACGTGTCGTGAATAAAAAGGCTTTCGGGCTTTTCCAGCAGGCGCAGGAGGCGTTCCGGAAAGGAGAACGGGAAAAGGCGTTGGGATTGCTCGACAAGGCGAAATCGTATGATTCGGACTTTTCCGCATTGTATTTGCTGGAAGCGGACATCTATCATCGGAAAGGGGAGAAAGCCAAGGAGATAGAGGTGATAAAGACGGCTTTCGCCCTGGATTCGTTGCGGGAACATCCCTACTATTTTTTTGTATTGGCGGAAGAGGAATTTGAGCAGGGGCGTTATGCACAGGCGAAAATCTACTATGAGCAGTATCTGCGGAAAGATAAGCGACAACGGGCGGGACAACAGGCGTTGAAACAGGTGAGGAATTGCGAGTTTGCCTTGCAGGCGCTGGACGGGGGGCGGAAACAGGTTGCTGAAATGTATTTGCAGGGGGAGTTGCCGGTGTATTGGCCGGCGTTGGATGTCACGGGAAGCACCTTGTTGTTTACGGAACAGGAGGGAGACCGGGAAAGGATGTGGATGCAGCGGGATTCGGTTCGGTTTGCCTTGAACTTTCAGGTTACCGGGAATTATGGTGCCCCTTCTTTGACGGCGGACGGGCAGATGATGTATTTTTCTATGGATTCCGGAAGCAGGAACGGGTTTGACATTTACGTGGCTTACCGTTTGTCCGATTCCACCTGGTCGGAACCGGTGAATCTGGGGTATCCGGTGAATACGGAGGGCTGGGAGGCGCAACCTGCCATATCGGCGGACGGCACGAAGTTGTATTTCGCTTCCAACCGGGAAGGAGGCAGGGGAGGTAGCGACATCTGGTTTTCCAGGCTGTTGAGGCGCGATGCGGACGGTAGACAGGTGTGGTCTCACCCCCGGTGTCTCTATTTCAACACGCCGGGAGACGAGATGGCGCCGTTTTTGTATTTCGACAACCGGACGTTGTTTTTTGCTTCCGATGGTTATCCCGGAATGGGGCGCAAGGATATTTACAAAGTGGATGTGGAGGAGGTTTCAGCGCCTTTGAATATCGGCATTACGGTAAATACCCAAAAGGAGGAATTCGGGTTTATGGTGGACGCCAGCGGGGAATGGGGCTATTTTTCGTCGGACGTGAGCGGCAAACGGTGCATTTACCGTTATCGTCTGGAAGATTCGATTGCCTGTCCTCCTGCCGTGTATGCGGAATTGCAGGTGTCGGACGAATACGGGATGCCGATAGAACCTGACCGGCTGATGCTGGTGGATGTCGCCACCCGGGACACTTTGGCTTGTTATGACGGACTCTTCACGGGCGGTAGCAAATTGGCTTGCGTTCCCGAGAACAGGCTGTTGCTGGTCAGCGTGGTGCGGCGGGGGTATCTCTATTATTCGGACACGTTGCAGGTGAAGCGGGAGGACGGAAAAAACAGGCAGTTGTGCCGGATTCGGCTGGCTCCCGTGCAAAAAGACCAGACGCTGGTGTTGAAAGGCATCTTTTTTGACGTGGACGCTTACGAACTGAAACCGGAATCTTATCCCGAATTGCTGCAATTGGTGGAGTTCTTGCGCTTGAATCCGGAGGTGAAAATAGAGATTTCGGGACATACGGATGATTCCGGTACGGATAAACACAATGAACAGTTGTCTGAAAACCGGGCTTTTGAAGTGTACAAATATTTGTTTTTAAAGCATATAGACAAAAACCGGATGACGTATCGCGGGTATGGGAAAAGCCGTCCGCTGGTTCCGAACGACACGGAAGAGGGAAGAGCCAAGAATCGGCGGACCGAGATTCGGATTCGGTAGTGGAAAATGGAGGTAAGATGATGAAAAGGTATTGTGTAAGCGGGTTTGAAGTCCTGGAATTTGACGAGGTTGCTTCGACGAACACGGTAGCCGAGGCAATGCCCTTAGGGGAGTTGAGGGACAAAACGGTGGTGCTGACGTGGCGCCAGACGCAGGGACGGGGACAGGCCACCAACAAATGGGAGAGCGAGCCGTTTAAGAACATCGCGATG
Organism: uncultured Odoribacter sp.; assembly: GCA_964400995.1. Classification (GTDB taxonomy): domain Bacteria; phylum Bacteroidota; class Bacteroidia; order Bacteroidales; family Marinifilaceae; genus Odoribacter. Next base: position 4,467 of record CAYNXE010000132.1, on the reverse strand, counting down.
ACGGTGATTTTCCGTCCGGAAAACCTGCAAGCGGGAAAGCAGTTTGCCGTTTCTATGGTCATCGCCCTGGGGTGCCTGGATTTTGTTAGCCGTTACGTGCAGGGAGTGACGGTAAAATGGCCGAATGACATTTATGTGGGAGACAAAAAGATTGCGGGCATTTTGATAGAGCATCGGGTGGCGGGTGCCTGCATTCAGAGTTCCTTGTGCGGTATCGGACTGAATGTCAATCAGTCCGTGTTCTTGTCGGATGCCCCCAATCCGGTGTCTTTGGTGCAGTTGACGGGGAAAGAGCTGGATTTGGGTGAGGCGTTGGGCGAGTTGCTGGCGTGCATTCGCCGGCGTTACGAGCAATTGGGGAATTATGCCGCTTTGGAGGCGGATTTCCGGAAAAATATGTACCGGGGCACCGGGGTTTTCGACTGGGAGGACGAGAGCGGTGCTTTCCGTGCTTCTGTTGCGGGCATAGACGAATACGGACAACTTATCCTGGAAGACACGGAGGGATGTCGCCGTCTATATGCTTTCAAGGAGGTGAGGTATTGTTAGTCTGCCATAATTATTTTGCCTTAAAATAATGGTAGAACAGATAATTATTCTTACCTTTGCGCCCGTTAAAAATAATGTCTAACTTATTAGGTAGAAAACAATTTATTTATGTCAGAAGAACAAAAAGAGCTGCAGGCTGAAGCAGCAGAGAAAACTGCAAAAAAAGTTGCTCCGGTGACTACCGCAGAGCCGGATGAAAATTTTGATTGGGATGCCTATGAAAACGACACCGTCGTTTCGGCAGCCGAAAAAGACGCGTTGGCGCAGAAATACGCAGACACGCTTTCCAAAGTAGGAGAAAAGGAAGTGGTTGAAGGAACCGTAATCTCTATGAACAAGCGGGAGGTTGTGGTAAACATCGGTTATAAGTCCGATGGTATTATCTCCTTGAATGAATTCCGTTACAATCCGGAATTGAAGGTGGGAGACAAGGTTGAGGTCTATGTAGAGACTCAGGAAGACAAAAAAGGTCAGTTGACCCTTTCACACAAGCAGGCTCGCGCTTTGCGTAGCTGGGATCGTGTGAACGAAGCACTGGAACAGGATGAAATCATCAAAGGTTTTGTAAAATGTCGTACCAAGGGCGGTATGATTGTCGACGTATTCGGTATTGAAGCATTCTTGCCGGGTTCTCAAATCGACGTGAAACCGATTCGTGATTACGATGTATATGTTGGAAAGACAATGGAATTCAAGGTGGTGAAAATCAATCAGGAATTCAAGAATGTTGTCGTTTCTCACAAGGCTCTCATCGAGGCTGAACTCGAACAGCAGAAGAAAGACATTATTTCCAAGCTGGAAAAAGGACAGGTACTCGAGGGAACGGTTAAGAATATCACTTCTTACGGTGTATTCATCGACCTCGGTGGCGTAGACGGTTTGATTCACATCACCGATTTGTCTTGGGGTCGTGTAAATCATCCGAACGAAATCGTTCAGTTGGATCAGAAGTTGAACGTGGTTATTCTGGATTTCGACGACGAGAAGAAACGTATCGCTTTGGGTCTGAAGCAGCTGACTCCGCACCCGTGGGATGCTTTGAGTACAGAACTGAAAGTGGGCGATACCGTGAAAGGTAAAGTAGTGGTGATGGCAGACTACGGCGCATTCGTAGAGATTGCTCCGGGTGTTGAAGGTCTGATTCACGTATCTGAAATGTCCTGGTCTCAGCACCTGCGTTCCGCTCAGGATTTTATGAAAGTGGGAGACGAAGTGGAAGCCGTTGTTTTGACCCTGGATCGCGAAGAACGGAAGATGTCTCTGGGTATCAAACAGCTGAAGGCTGACCCGTGGCAGAATATCGAAGAGAAATACGGTGTAGGTTCCAAGCATACCGCTACCGTTCGCAATTTCACTAACTTCGGTGTATTCGTTGAAATCGAAGAGGGCGTAGACGGATTGATTCACATTTCCGACTTGTCTTGGACGAAGAAAGTGAAACATCCGGCAGAATTTACCCAAATCGGTGCTCCGATCGAGGTGGTTGTGTTGGAAATCGACAAGGAAAATCGTCGCCTGAGCTTGGGTCACAAGCAATTGGAAGAGAATCCGTGGGATGTGTTTGAAACCATCTTCACCGTTGATTCTATCCACGAAGGTACGATTACCGAGATTTTCGACAAGGGTGCCGTTGTCGCTCTGCCTTACGGTGTGGAAGGATTTGCAACTCCTCGCCACTTGGTGAAAGAGGACGGTTCTCAAGCTAAGGTGGAAGAGAAACTGGAATTCAAGGTAATTGAGTTCAACAAGACGGCAAAACGGATTATCGTTTCTCATTCACGCGTATTCGAGGATGTTCAGAAGTCCGAAGAAAAAGCAAAGAAAACCGCAGAAGAGAAGTCTACGAAGAAAGCAGTTAAGCAGGTGAAGGACAAACTGGAAAAGACCACTTTGGGAGACATCACCGAACTCGCTGCTTTGAAAGAGCAGATGACTGCGGGTGCAGCGAAGGAAGACAAAGAATAAATGAAATTCGAGTTGACCATATTGGGGAGCGGTTCATCCGTTCCCACTGCCAATAGAAACTCTGCCGCTCAGGTACTCAACGTACTTGAGCGGTATTTTCTTGTGGATTGTGCTGAAGCGACCCAGCACCAGCTTCGTCGTTTTCACGTGCCTTATAACAAGATAAACCATATTTTTATTTCCCATTTGCATGGCGACCATTTCTTTGGGTTGATTGGTTTTCTGTCCACGCTTTCCTTGCAGGGAAGAAGGGGAGAGATGCACATTTACGCCGATGCCCGTTTGCAGGACTTGCTGGAGGGGCAGATGAAAATTATGCACAGCCGTTTTGTCTTTCCGGTGGTTTTTCATACTTTGAGTCGCTGGGAGGAGGTGATTTACGAGGACCGAGTGGTTACGGTCACTTCTTTTCCTTTGAAACACCGCTATGAGGCCCCGGTTTGCGGTTTTTTGTTCCGTGAGAAGGAACGGGAACGGACGATTCGCAAAGATATGGTGACCGCCTGGAACGTGCCTGTCGCGTTTATGCAATACCTGAAAATGGGAGAAGATTACATTACGCCGGAAGGAGAAATCATTTCCAATCAGCGCTTGACCGTTGCTCCTCCGCCTTCCCGTTCGTATGCTTATATGACGGATACGCTTTACCGGGAGCGTTTTGCCGACTATGTTCAAGGCGTGGACTTGTTGTATCACGAGGCGACTTACGGCAAGGAGGATGAGGCGTTGGCAAAGGAAACTTTCCACAGTACGGCCGAACAGGCGGCGCGCTTGGCGCAATCCGCCGGAGTGAAGAAATTGTTGTTGGGGCATTTTTCTGCCCGTTATGCAGACCCTGCGGTGCTTTTGCCGGAGGCGCAGGCTGTTTTTCCGGCTACTTTCATTTGTTCTGACGGCGATGTATTTGAGGTGCCGGCGCAGAAAAGGTGGAGTAATTGAGCGATTATAAGTAAGTAAATAAATAAAAATTAGAATAGTTATGAATCATCTCGTAATAATGGCAGGTGGCGTGGGAAGCCGTTTCTGGCCGATGAGTACGCCCGAAAAGCCCAAACAGTTTATCGACGTTCTGGGAACCGGAAGAACTTTGTTGCAAGCGACGGTAGACCGTTTTGCCGGTGTTTGTCCGATAGAAAATGTCTGGGTGGTGACTTCCGAGAAATACAAGGCATTGGTCAGGGAGCAATTGCCTGAAATCCCGGAGTCCAATCTCCTGCTGGAGCCTTGTATGCGCAATACGGCTCCTTGTATCGCTTATGTGGCGTGGAAAATTAAGCAGAAGGATGCCGATGCCAATCTGGTCGTTTCTCCCTCGGACCATGTCGTGGTGGATGTCACCGAATTCGGGCGGGTTATCCGCAAGGGACTGGAGTTCGTGTCCGGGAACGGGCGGATTTTGACCGTAGGCATCTTGCCGGTGCGTCCGGAAACCGGATACGGCTACATCAAGGCTCGAGAAAACAGCGGGGCGGAAATTCTGGAAGTGGACGGTTTCAAGGAGAAACCGGACATTCAGACGGCAAGGCGTTATCTGGCTGACGGGGGATATTATTGGAATGCCGGGATTTTCCTTTGGAACGTCCGGACGATTGAACGGGCTTTCCGGGATAATCTGCCGGAGGTGGCGGCGATTTTCGATTCGCTGGAAAGCGTGTATTATACGGCTGACGAACAGGCGGCCATTGACAGGAAATTTCCGGAATGTCCCAATATCTCCATTGATTATGGTGTTATGGAAAAAGCGGAGAACATCTATGTTTTTCCCGCCAGTTTCGGTTGGTCGGATTTGGGGACGTGGGGGGCATTGTACGACCAGATTGCAAAGGACGGTGATTCCAATGCCATTGTCGGGAAACAGGTGCGAATGGTAGAGAGCAAGGGGTGTATCGTGCACGTTGCCGATGACAGAAAAATGGTGCTTCAGGGGCTTGAGGATTACATTGTCGCCGAGGA
>CAYNXE010000131.1:435-6556 GCA_964400995.1 uncultured Odoribacter sp. | reverse complement strand
CAAGAGAATCTACACAATCTAACCCTTCTTCTCTCTCATCCTCTGTCTGTCCTAACCTCTTCTTCTCTGTTTACACAGACACATACACACACACACACACGCAATCGGAATAGCCTGAAAAATCTCCGTAAATTTGAAAAGTAAACAAAATGGCACCCAACCAAAGTGAGGAGGCGTTGTATTCGGCAGCGTTTCCGAAAATGGCATTTACAATTTCGGCCGCGCCGTCGGCTATTACGATTTTCTTGAAGAATCCCCACAGAATCAAACGGCATCCACGCACCGCCTGTTGATAATCGAAAGTTCGTTGCCTTAAAAACTGAGGATACAGCCGGGAAGCCCGCTCGATAGGCCCCGCCACCAACTGAGGGAAGAAACTGATAAAGGCAAAGAAAGCTATACTGTCTCGCGCTGCAGGAATCTTCTCCTTATATACGTCGATGGTATAACCGATGGCCTGGAAGGTGTAGAAACTGATACCGACAGGCAGAATTAACGAAAGGGTTGTAGGATGCGTTTGTAACCCGATCGTGGACAAAAGGGAAATGAGGCTCTCGGCAAAAAAGTTGAAGTACTTGAACAAGAAGAGGATACCGAGGTTTAGGGTGATGTTGGATATACAGACAAGTTTGGGAACACCTTTTCGTTCTCGGAATCTTTCCATAAGGAGTCCACTCGTATAACTGCACAGGGTTGTAAAGGCAATCAACAATAAGAAACGCCAATCCCACCATCCGTAAAAGAGGTAACTGGCAAGTACCACAAAGAAGTTCTGTATTCTTACCCAAGGGCGAAGTGCCCAGTATAGATAGAATACTATTGGAAGGAATAGGATGAATTCTAATGAATTGAATAGCATTTTCGCACATTGTTTTTGCAAACACACGTGCAATTATAATAAAATTTTTGTATAATTTTTTAGATTGTAATCACAAAAATTCACTATGAGTTAAGGGTCTATTAGACATTTCGGGGAATAAGAAGGCCTTAATAGTGCCTGTTTAGATATTCGTCAATGAGTTTCTACCTGTTTTCCCCGCTATTGCGTCACAAACACGCGCCAGCTTCCGTTCCTCTCACCGCGTTCCACGTAGTTTTTGGCAAGTAGCTGCCCGAGAAGTTTCTGTATGGCCGTTACGCTGATGCCCGTTTCTTCTTTCATATCCGCAAGCGTCAACGTGGGTTTCGTTCGCATGGCGTTCAGGAGTTTTGTGTAGTTGGGTGTCCGGAATACAATCCGTTCTCCATCATACCACCACACATTCTCGTTCTTCTCGCTTACAAACAATACATCATTATAAACTTCTGTGGCCACCAGATGATTAAAATATTTCAAAAAGGGACGGATGTCCTTGATGTCCGCATGGGCTCCGTCGGCAGGCACAGGGCCTATTTCGAGGTCGGTTTGATGCAAGGCTTCCAGATAATCGCTCTTCTTGCGGCTACGGACCACAATCATCGGATAGTCGTGGCGAGCCAGGATAAAGTTCGCCAACAGTCGGGCAATTCTACCATTGCCGTCCTCGAAAGGATGTATGCGTATGTAGCGGTAGTGAAATAGGGCGGCCAACTCCACAGGGGAGAGTTTTCCTGCCTGTTCTGTGTCGTTGTACCAATCCACCAAGTCCGCCATCAGTCCCGGCGTTTCCTCCGGTGAGGCATACTCGAATCGGTCTCCATATCGTGTAATCACGCTGTTGGGGCGGGTCTTGTATTGTCCGGCATGTATTATGTAACTTGTCTGTATGCCACCCGGCAAATCGCGATACACCGTGTAATTTTCACGTAACAAGGTCTTGTGCAGGGAGCGGATAAAGTTCTGCGTCAAGGGCATTTCCTTTACGGCGGCTTCTTCGGTCATCATCTTCAAACCAACATGGCTCGCTGTCATTTCTTGCACATCGTGTGCATCAGCCTCGCCGATTACCTTTCCGAAAAGCAATAGGATTTCCGTTTGACCATAAGTAAGTGTATTCCCCTCAATATGGTTACTGTTGTAGTTGAAGTCAACCGTGAAGCGGCGGCTAAGTCGCGCCTTGTCTTTCTCCGACAAGGGTTGCAGACTCTGCCATGCAGACAGTGCTTTATCAAGGTTAAGATACTTCATGCGGATTTAAGTTTATCAATCGCACAAAGATATAAAAGTTTTAAAAAAGGTTGTATTGTTATAACCTTTTGTAGAAAATTATATAGCCAAGCGAATTGGTTTCGTTTTTGTGAACTAAAATTAGTATTGGTTTATATGTTGAGTTCACCAAATGAAATTACATCTTTGCCCCATCGTTTCCTAAAAAAAGGAAACATCAACGTTCAAACCGTATATAACTCTGAGCCATAGGTGTATAGTTGGGGTCGTCCCACAGGGCGCTGGAAATCATGAGGTCGGCGCTGATGCGGTTGCAGGCGATGGGCACGTTGTGCAGGCGGCATTGGCGCAGCAACATCTGAATGTCGGCTTCGTGCGGCTGGGGATTGAGGTCGTCGATAAGGAAAATGGCCAGGTCGATTTCGTTGCGCACCACCATGGCGGCGATTTCGGCATCCCCGCCCATAGGGCCGGACTGCATGCGCCGGACATCTGCCTTGATGCCCACTTCCTTGAACATGTCTTCGATTAATCCGCCGGTGGTTCCCGTGCAGACCAAGTGATGCTTCGAAAGGTATTCGGCGTTGAACTTGGCCCAGTCCACCATATCGGCTTTTCTATGATCGTGCGCCACAAGGGCTATCGTGAGTCGTTTTTTCATGGGTTCGATAAATTTTTACATCACAAAGATACGGAAATAGAACGCTATTCCGCTTCTCTGACAAAGCGACTTACTCTCTCATTCACGATACGTATATAGTTGCGTTTCGCTTTATCGGGAAGGAAACACTGATTAATAAGAGTTAGCGCTGCATCAGGCAACGATGTATATTTGTCGACAATCTTGGCAATGCGTTTATTTACAAGACCTATCTTGGCTCCAAATCGCTCAAAGTCCAAACGGCAGGGATGGCCGGTTCTATCAAATACATCGCTTCGCTCAATATTATGTGATAATCCCCTGTCAAGCCCAAAATCCGCTCCATTTATATGCAGGCTGGTGTTAAGGAGGTCATATGCCGGTGCCAATCGATAATCCTGTCCATTAAGGATTAGGGAAAAGTTTTTGAGGTGAGCATCCCCATTAGCATAAATATAGTTGAATACTACCCGTTCAAAGAACCTCTCCATATCAACCATCCATGCAGCCACATTTACTTTAATTGCATTGGCAATATCCTCGTAACTACAGTTATACTTGAATTGTACCCCGGCAATCTGTTCGTTCTTGCCAATTAGCGATGCAAAATCTTCCATGGGTATTTTTGAACCATCGGGCAGAATGTCGAAACGACGTGTGATATATACAGCTTGCCCTTTTGATGTAAAGCACAATCCATTCGTCGCTGTCTGGATGCCGTAGACCTGTGATGCAATCTGCATTGTCAGATGTTCATTGGCCGGAATTAGCTTGCGGTCATGAAGTGTCTTATCCCACGGCGCAGGTTTCAGTATATGGGTAGAGCGTTCTTCTTCACCGGCAATCCTGATTTCACCAGACTTAATTACAGCCGGAAATTTCTCCTGTACGCCTGATACGGAAATACGGTGCATGGCCTCAGCAATCTCACCGATATTCCTGAACCCATCTACATCAAAGTCAAGAATATGATTTACCTTTCCGACACCAAAGAGTTCTTTCGCTGCTTTGGGGCTATAGGTATCAAAGCCTTCCTGAAGGGAAGATGGACAATTGTTAAATTCAATCATTATTTATCCTCCTGATATTTACGGCACCAATAAAATCTTTGTTCGCCATCGCTTCAAGTAAACCGAAGAAATCATCCTCATCAATTCTTTGGGTGTGACAGATTACTTTACGGTTAGTCCCCTCGGGTATCATATTGGAGAAGAAAGGAAAGAGATGCTTCGAATTGTAAGCGTCCTTTTGCTTAGGTAAGGTTGCGGAAATTGGAGGCATTGAAGATCTGAGATAATCTTCGGAGTATTGAAACAAGTATCCATTTCCGGGATTCTGTTCTGTCAGAATTCCAACTTTTACATCATTGAAATATACTGCCAACCGTCTCATTTTCGTTCAAAATTAGGGGGTCTGTCTAACGCGGTATTCCATTTCGACACCAAGTACTTCAAGAATTTTATTCACAGTGTTTAGTGCCGGATTACCTTTTCCTCGTTCTATATCTTTGACTGTAGCAACGCCGACCTGTGCCATTTCCGCAAGATCCTGTTGTGTCAGAGAAAGTAATTCCCGACGCTGCTTCATTATATCTTTTAACTTCATAGTATGATATAATATACTTTCTTGCGAAAATAGCGGAAAATTTTGGTATAACAAAATAAAAGTATAATAAAGTATACTTTTGTGCTCATTCTACAGCAGAGGTTAATATGTTAATCGAAAAAGTCTAATATATTATACTTTAATATTGGTTTATATACTCCTCATTGCTGAAAAATATTTTGTAGCGTTGTGGAAAGTGTTAACTTTGTGTTCATAAGAACGGTTTCAACAAGATGAAATTAAATGAACAAAAGAAGTTGTATAGAGAAAATGCCTTGAAGGTGGCAGACTTTTATTGTCTTCCCATCAGTCGAGGCCTCGAAATCACCGTGACAGAAGGGAAAAGCAGTGAAACTATCCAAAGAATCCATAAGGCTATGAATCGTTTGGCGCCTATGGGTGAAGATGAAAGACGGAGTTTATGGTTTGAGGTAAAAGGCAAGAAATGGGAATGGTATAGACTCTCAACAATTGTTTACAACGACTGTCATTACCTCCACATCTCAGACAATGAGCATGAACAGTATATGCTTGCTGATAAAAGCTGTGAAAACGCCCGCCGATGCTATACAGATGATGAACTTTTCGATGTATTGTCGAAAATCGAGAATTATGTTGTCAAATTGATTGATAATATTTTGATTGCTCCGGGCCAGTATAACGAATACGTTGATACTTATTTGGATTATCATCGTCGTAAAGGTTTGATAAAGCGGTCTATCGTAAATTCATTACTTCCTCCCGTTCTTCTCGATGGAATAGATATCCCAAAAGCAATAAAAATCTATGAGAGCCAACAGTTACCGTCTCAATTCCCTAAAATGACTCTCAGGAATTATATGCACTATTGGCGTATAGCGTATGAAGCTGTATATGGTGAGCAGTCGGGGGATGACCTTGATGTCTTCCAGCACTCAAGTAAAGGATATGAGGCAAAGACTTATAATCTTGATTCCGAAGAGGATTTCAAAAGTTGGAAGACTGACGTATCTCCATATCACGGTTTTGATGTTGTGTATGCACGTGTTCATTTGTATCCTGTATTTGAGAATGGATACTGGCATTTCCGTGTTAGTACCAACAGCTATTGGAATCTTGATGAATGCTTAAAATCCGTTCTTGCTCTGACAGATGCCGATATCATTCCTGAACTTGGTGAGGTTTCACATATATTGGGTATCTTAAAGGAGGATGATTATGTTGAAATTACCCCGGATGCCTATCGATACATGCAAGGTGAGGGTGTGGGTAGTCAAATGAGGTTACCTTATGCTGACGAAGTAGGTAGAGATATTATAAAGAAGATTATAGAAAACACGGAGTGGGAACCCCTCGAAAGAGTGAGACCTGCGAACTGTGTATAACTCCTCCTTTACAGAACATAGGTGCAGTTATGGAAAACGAAAAGCAAATTCTATCAATCCGAAACATCGCCATCATCTTGGCGGGTGGTTGCGGTAGCCGCATGGGAGGCTCTTTGCCCAAGCAGTTCTTGTCTTTGGGCGGGAAAACGGTGTTGGAATGGGCCGTGGATGCGTTTGAGAAAAACGCTCACATCCACGAAACGGCGATTGTCTGCGCTCCCGAATGGGAAGAAAAAGTGCGGGAGATGGCGGACAAAAACCATTGGTTGAAGTTGAGAAAAATCCTGCAGGGTGGGGTAGAACGTTACCATTCCACGCTTTCGGCCATCAAAGCCTATCGAAACAGCAATGCGAATCTAATTTTTCATGATGCGGCGCGGCCCCTCGTAAGCCAACGGATTATTGATGATGTGTGCGTTGCCTTGC
>CAYNXE010000131.1:0-425 GCA_964400995.1 uncultured Odoribacter sp. | reverse complement strand
GCACCGACACCATATTGCAGGTAAAAGACGGGTTTATTGAAAGCGTGCCCGACCGCAACCGGCTCATGCGGAGCCAGACCCCGCAGGCCTTCCGCGTGGAAGTAATTGCCAAAGCCTACGAAAATGCGCTGAAAGACGCAGATTTTACCACTACCGACGATTGCGGCGTTGTGCTCCGGTATCTTCCGGACGTTCCCGTTTTTATCGTGCCGGGCGAAGAACGCAACCTCAAGCTCACCACCCCTCAAGACCTGTCGGTTTTGGAAGGGATGGCGTAACAATAAAGGCTGTATGCGGGTCTCGGTAAGTTATTGTATCGGATAGGGTATAAAAAAAACGTTGCCGAAATTTGGCAACGTTTTTTGTGGAGCATAGGGGAGTCGAACCCCTGACCTCTTGACTGCCAGTCAAACGCTCTAGCCAAC
>CAYNXE010000130.1:0-6573 GCA_964400995.1 uncultured Odoribacter sp. | reverse complement strand
AAGGCTTTCAAGAACGAGGGGTTGCGTGAGGTGCTTGCCTTGCCCGAGTATATGAAGATTTTGTATGTCTTGGCTTTGGGCAAGCCCAAGGAGCAGGTGGTGGTCGAGGAGATGCGGGGCGAGGATTACAAGTATTGGCGGAGTGCGGACGGGGTGCATCACGTGCCGAAGAGAAGGGAGACGGAGTTGATTTTTCGTCAGGAGAAATAAGGGATTCAGATGAAGATATTGTGTGCGGAATATAATCCGGAAGGACAGGTGTCGGTGGTGCCGGTGGGGGACAATGCCCTGCTGCGCAACAATGACGACTTCTATCTTCCGGAATTTGCTGGCGGGTTGTGTTGCGTGCCCCAGTTGGTGCTTCGGATTTGCAAATTGGGGAAGAGCGTGGGAGAGCGTTTTGCCGGAAGGTATTTTGAGGAAGTCGGCGTGGGCATCCGGTTTTATGCGGAGCATTTCGAGAAACAGTTGCAGGAGTCGGGCTTGCCTGCCGGCATGGCTTCTTCGTTTGACGGGAGTGCGGCTATCAGTGCGTTGTTGCCGAAGGAGGAATGCGGCGGAACGGAGTATGCTTTTCGGGTGAACGGGGAAACCGTGTATGAGGGAAGTTTTGAGGAATTGCCTTGTTCCGTGGAACACTTGCTCTCTTTTGCTTCCGATTTTTATACGTTGAAAATCGGGGATTTCCTGTTTTGCGGGAATCGCTTCCGGTATCGGGGATTGAAAGAGGGGGACCGGTTGCAGGTTTGTTTCCGGGGAAAGGAATGGATGAATTTTAAATTAAAGTGATTAATAAATGGCTGCCGGGTGTAGCCGTAAATCTGACGTCTATGAGAAAATTTGTAAGTATTTTTTGCGTGTGTTTGCTGGGGCTTGCCGCCCGGGCGCAGGAAAGTTATGTTCCCGCTCCGGAGAATCTTGAAGCCCGCAAGGAGTTTCAGGACAATAAGTTCGGGATTTTCCTGCACTGGGGATTGTACAGTATGCTGGCTCAGGGGGAATGGACGATGACCAATCAGAATCTGAATCATTTGGAGTACCGGAAACTGGCTTCCGGATTTTATCCCTCGAAATTCAATGCCGCCGAGTGGGTGTCTGCCATCAAGGCTTCCGGAGCGAAGTACATTTGCTTTACCAGTCGCCACCACGAGGGTTTTTCTATGTGGGACACCCAGTTTTCGGATTACAATATTGTCAAGGCCACTCCTTTTAAACGGGACGTGTTGAAGGAGTTGGCGGACGAGTGCAAGAAGCAGGGGATAAAGTTGCATTTGTATTATTCCCATCTGGATTGGGACAGGGAGGATTATTATCCCCTGGGGCGTACCGGCCGGGGAACCGGGCGTACCGCTCATGGCGAATGGAAGACGTATTACCAGTTTATGAACAATCAGTTGACGGAGTTGATTACCAAGTATGACCCTGCTGTCATTTGGTTTGACGGCTGGTGGGACCAGGACCAGAATCCGGATTTCGACTGGCAGTTGCCGGAGCAGTATGCGATGATTCACAAGCTGAAGCCTTCCATTCTGATTGGCAATAATCATCATCAGGTGCCTTTTGTCGGGGAGGATATTCAGATTTTTGAACGCGACCTGCCGGGAGAGAACAATGCGGGGTTGTCCGGACAGGACATCAGTCCGCTGCCCCTGGAGACTTGCGAGACGATGAACGGTATGTGGGGATATAAGATTGTGGACCAGAATTATAAATCGGTGAAAACCCTGGTGCATTATCTGGTGAAGGCTGCCGGAAGGAATGCCAATTTGTTGATGAATATGGGACCGCAGCCGAACGGCGAACTGCCGGCTGCCGGAATTGAACGGTTGAAAGCGATGGGCGAGTGGCTGAAAACCTACGGTGAGACGATTTATGGTACCCGTGGCGGAGAGATTACGCCGAGGGACTGGGGAGTAACCACCCGCAAGGGAAATAAGTTGTATGTGCATATTCTGAATCTGGAGGACAAGGGGCTGTTTTTGCCGTTGACCGACAAGGTGAAGAGTGCGGTGGTCTTTAAGAACAAAAAGCCGGTGAAGTTTTTGCAGGACAAGAACGGCGTGGTGCTGGAGCTGTCGGAAACTCCCACGGATATGGATTATGTCGTGGAATTGACTTTGAAGTAATTGATTTGTGGTAGATTTTGACCGTTTAGCCCTTGGGAATGCGTTTTCAGGGGGTAAACGGTGAATAATGGATGACGATGAAACGCGAGGATTTTAGAATCGAGATATGTACGAATTCCGCCGAGAGCGTGAGGGCGGCGGTTGCGGCAGGTGCCGACCGGATAGAGCTTTGTGCCGGTATGCCGGAGGGGGGAACGACCCCTTCCTACGGGGAAATCGCCTTGGTGCGGGAGCTGATGCCTGCCGGTATGCACGTCATCATCCGTCCCCGGGGCGGGGATTTCCTGTATAGCGAGGAGGAGTGCGAAGTTATGTGCCGGGATATTGAAATGGCTCGTAAAATCGGGGTGGACGGAGTGGTTATCGGATGCCTGACGGCTGACGGGGAGGTGGATGCGGACAAGATGAGGAAACTGATGTCTGTTGCCGGAGATATGTCGGTGACTTTCCACCGGGCGTTCGATATGTGCCGAGACCCTTATCGTGCTTTGGAAGCGATAGAGCAACTTGGTTGCGACCGTATCCTGACGTCGGGACAGCAAGCCTCTGCCGAAGCGGGGATTTCGTTGCTGAAGGGATTGGTTGACCGTGCCCGCCGGGTCATCATTATGCCCGGTTGCGGTGTGAACGGGGGAAATATCCGGAAGATTGCCGAGGCGACAGGTGCCTGCGAGTTTCATTTGTCTGCCCGCATCAGTGTCGGCAGTGATATGATTTATCGCAATCCAGCCGTTTCCATGGGAGGAACGGTACAGGTTGCCGAATACGGCAGGGATGTGACGAGCGCGGACAAAGTAAGGGAAGCGATAGCGGCTTTGGAAAAAGCGTGAGGCTTTTCGGAAAGTTGAAAAAAAAAGCGGACGAAGTGAGGCATTCTCCCATTCGTCCGCTTTTCTCTTTTATCCCGTTTTAGAGTTTGTGTATGGTTTTCATCAGTTGTTCACCCAAGCCGATGGTGTAGCCTTGCGAGATGAAGACAATTCGGTTGAAGGTGTCTGCAATGACGAAAATCGGCAGGTTGTCGTGCGGGAGTTTCATATCTTCCTTAATCATTTTTTGAATGGCGTTTCCTTGGTCAACTCCGAAAGTAATCGTATGGGGCAGGTTGGGAAATTCGCCGGCATCGAAACTTTTCAGTTGCTGTTCGTCCGGGAAAAGCAGTACCATACCGCGTCCCCATGCTTCAAATTCGCTTTTCAGGGCGGCAATGTCCCTTAATGCGTGGTTGGTCGGTTCCTGGCGGGCTCCCAGGATGCCGACGATGAAATAGCCGCGTCCGGTGGTTTGCAGGATGCTTTGCGCTTCCGTTTTGCCGGCGGGCAGGAACAGGGCTTTCGAATTCAGGCTTCCGATGACTTTTACTTCGTCCGGATTCTCTCGCATCACCAGTTCCGTGCGTGTGGTCTTGTCCTTGGCGATATTGAAAAACGTGGTGTTGCTGAGCACTCCTCCGTTGGCAAGGCGGGTGCCTGTCACTAACATATAGTAGCCGGTGTCCAGGGGCATCGGCCGTTTCAACAGGTTTGCCCAGTTGCTGCTGTTGTCTTCCGGGAAAACGAGCAGTTGGAATGTGCCGTTATGGTATTTGGAGAGGGTGAAGTGGGAGTAGTACAACGGATTGGACAGGGCTTTGACCGGTTTGTAGCTGGTTTGCAATTTGCCTTGCGGGACATTTTCGTGCGTGGTTGCCGTGAAATCGACATCCTGCCATTTGCCGTCCTTTCCTGCATATTGGGTCTTGCCGGTCACTTCGTCAATGCGGGAGGCGATGCCCAGGCTTCTCAAAACTGCCACATAGAAAATGTTCCTTGAATGTTTGTCGGCGACCCGGGCTTTCCAGACGCCTTGCGGCATCATCGGTATGCCTTGCGGATTCAACTCGTCTTTGAGGGTGATGTTTTGCACGCACCATTGGGTCCAGACGGCGGGGTCTTTCCGAATAGCCTCGGCAAGTTCCGGGTCTATGGCTTTTTGGAAATAGGACTTGTAAGGGGTCAGCATTTCGTTTGCCACCCGCGGATTCAGTATATAGCTATGGAAAAGCGGACTGTCTGCGGACGGGGTGTTTTGCAGGTGGTCGGTGAGGACGTTTTCGGGCGTATCTCGCAGGTCTTTTGCCGAGATGACCTGAAGGAGTCGGAGAGCTTGCTCTCTTTGACCGGGTTGCGCTTTTTTCAGGAAAGCGACAATCTGGTCGTGATTTCCCCGGCTCGCCACGAGCAGGGAAGCCAAGGGTTCGTTTGACTTTATGTCCAAGGCTTTTGCCACTTCTCCGGCGCGTTCCGGGGTCATAAACGTGGCGGTGTAGGCGTTGCGTATGGAGTCTTCCTGTGCCATGCGCCGGTCGTTTTCGGCTCGCTGTTCCGGGGTGACCGTTACGGGAATCGCATTTTCGGCAGGAGGAACGATGTCTATCGCCACGCTGCCTTTTTCACTAGCCTGTCTGTCCAGGATGAGGGTTAGGGCGGTGTCGCTGGCAAAAGAGAGTTTGCCGAAGCCGAACCGTTTGCCGTCGGTAGCCCAGACCAGCATGTCTCCCTTGCCGGCGGAAAGGGCGGTTTTTCCGTTGTCGTCCGTGCGTTTGGAGGCAACGGTGTAGAATTCCGCGTAATTGTAGATTTTGAAATCGACCTGTGCGTCTTTTACCGGTTGGCGGTCGGCGGACAGGACGGTAATGGTAGCCTGTGCGGTAGGCGCGTAATTGTCGATGACATTGATTTCCGTGTATCCGGAGGTGCGGCTCATGACTTCTTCCGGTCCGTCATAGCGACCGAATACTTTGGTGTGCATCAGCATTCCCCGGCTGGCAGGGGCGTTGAACCAGCCCAAGTCCAATACCGGTTCCGGTTCACAGGCTCCCAGGAAGTGCCATTGTCCGTCCACCCAGGCTTCCACCCAGGCGTGGTTGTCGTCGGTGTGCGCCCAGCGGGGCGTGTAAACCTGGCGTGCCGGAATGCCCACGGAGCGGAGCGCCGCCACCAGAAAAGTGGATTCTTCGCCGCAACGTCCATAGGCTGTTTTTACGGAAGCCAATGGGGAACTGGTTCGGGAGTCGGAAGGAGTGTAGATGACCTTTTCATGGCACCAGTGGTTTACTTCCAGTACGGCGTCATAGAGCGAAAGGTGTTTTACCCGGTCTTTCAGCTCTTCATAAAAGACTTTTCGGGATTCGTCGAGGTTTTCATTATTTACCCGAACAGGCAGCACGAAGTGGCGAAATTCCCGTTCCGGAACAAGTTTGCCCCAGGGCATTTCTTTTCTAGCCTGCAAGGCATATTGTACGTTCATAAGGTGATATGCTCCGGAATAGTCCGTGATGTCGCCGACGGGCATATAGGCGTAGAGAAACGTCAGGGCTTCTCTCTCTTCCGGTGTCATCGGTTTGGAAAATTGGTCGAACAGATTGCCGTCGGGCAGTTCGGCTTGTTTCTTTTCAAAATCGCGGGTAACCGCTTGCCATTCCGAGGGGTCGGAGAATAGATGTTTGTTCTGGCAGGAACAGGAGAGCAGAAGGATTGCCCCCAGCATTAATATAAAAGAAAGATTCATGTTTGACTTTGTTGATTTATACCTGTCAAACTTAGTAAAAAAATGAGAATGTGCAGCTATCTCGCAAATGAATCTTTGTGCTTGTGCCGATTTTATTTGATGCTGATGTTGTTGTAAAGGAATCGCTTGATTTTTTGAGTGGGTGTTTTTTCAAACGG
The DNA here is from genome assembly GCA_964400995.1 of uncultured Odoribacter sp. Classification (GTDB taxonomy): domain Bacteria; phylum Bacteroidota; class Bacteroidia; order Bacteroidales; family Marinifilaceae; genus Odoribacter. The sequence continues at coordinate 740 of CAYNXE010000130.1, read as the reverse complement.
TTCGTGTTGTACCAGGACCAATTGCAATTTGGAGAACTGGCTCACCCGGGAGTTGACGTATTCGAACAACTCTTTTTTCTGTTCCTCCAGATAGTCGTTGATTGCTGCCTTGTAGTTTTCTGCCTGGTTTTTGAGTTTTTGGAATTGTTTTTCCAGTTCCTCCATGTTGAAGTGGACCATGGCGACCAGTTTGCCTTAGGATTCGACGACCAACGATTCGTTGACGAAGCGGAAATTGTTGATGATGGATTCGATTTCTTCCGGATAGATGTTTTCTCCGGATGCGCCCAGAATCATGGTTTTGATTCTTCCCCGGATAGACAAACGTCCTTTCTTGTCGAATGAACCCAGGTCTCCGGTCTTGAACCAGCCGTCCGGGCTGAATACTTCCCGGGTCAGTTCCGGTTTTTTGTAGTATCCTTTCATGACGTTCGGACCTTTGACCCAGATTTCGCCCTGTCCGGTTTCATCCGGTTCGTTGATTTTGATTTCTACCCCTTCCATAATGGGTCCTACGCCTTGCAGGAAGGTCTGAGTCGGCGAGGAGCCTGCCGCCATGGGGGACGTTTCTGTCAATCCGTAGCCGATGGCATAAGGGAATTTGGCTTCCTGCAAGAAATTTTCGACAACGGGGTCGAGTTTGGAACCGCCGATGCCGAAGAAAATGATTTTTCCTCCGAAGGTCTGCATCAGTTTTTTGCCTGCCAACCGGTTGAACAGTTTCCGTGTCGGTGCGAAAT
>CAYNXE010000129.1:0-6592 GCA_964400995.1 uncultured Odoribacter sp. | reverse complement strand
TACTCCTGTTTGCTCCGGCAGGCAAAGCAAAGGAGCATAAGAAAATAAATGAATGTCGTTTTCATAGTTATTGTAAAAAGCAAAGGATGTGCCGAAAAGAAATTCCTTTCAGGCACATCCTCTGGTGGGTGATAAAAATTACCGGGGTTTGTAAACTACTTTCAAAGGTTTGTATGCCACATTCAAGTATGGAGAATCCCCTTCATTCTTGCCCGTATCGCAATTCAACAAATAAAAAGAACCGTTTAATCCGCTCTCTGAAAGCTGGTAAACTCCGACATAGAGCTGCTGATTATCCGGACTGACAGCCAAACTGGTGATTTCCGCTCCTTCCAACTCATCCAATGTACGCCAAGGTTCAGTAGGAAAGGAAGTAGCGGTATTATAGTACCAACGGTAGATTTTATTACCAGAAGCATAAAATAGGCATTGATATTTTGTATTAGAGACATAAGGACTTTCCGAAGTAAGTTCCGGAGTTCCTTTGACAACAACCTGATTGTCAGAAAGACCAAAACTCTGTGCTGTATAGTCACTATCCCACACATCCCACTCGAACGCAATAGAAGTTTTCATAAATACGCCGTCTTTATGAGTAATCATTGTAAAATATTCTCCGTCTCGATTGTAAAGTGCAACAGGTGAATGACCTGTAAAATCCACTCCTTCGTCAATGGCCATTAATTCATAAGCATAGTTATAAAAATCAACGATAGTTTCTTTTTTCGTATCCCAAAGGATCACAGCATCTTGATAACCTAATCCTATTGCCAATGCTATGTTTCTATCATAGGTAGATGCCATTAAACTACCATAATTCACGACCAATCCTTCCAATGTTGCCATTTTATAAATTTTATTGCTTTCTGATATAACAGGCGATGCGTTAGCTGTTCCGTCCACAATAAGCAATCGTTCTGGAATGAAATCCGGATTCCCGTCGGTAATGATGTTTTCCACATTCAGCATTTGGCTGTTCAAAGCGTACACGGAGGGTTGACCTTTAAAACTGATAAAGAGTTGTTTATCCCGTTGTCCCAAATCGGTGGGATGGCTTGGAAACTCTATATCTGGATTATTTACCTCCAAACAGTTGGTATTGAAGAAACGTTTCTTCCCGTCAGCGATTTCCTTGTCGCTCAATTCCCGCATGATGGAAAGCATTGGTTTACCGTCCGAATCGGCACTCAAGATAGCGATGCCTTTTTCATAGGCAGAATTGATATTCAGGGTAAATTCATAGAAACTGCTACCGTGCTCATTGCTTATTTTCAAGCGTGCAGGGAAAGAACCTAATTCATGACTCACAAAACGGAGAGCGGAAGAATCTGAATAAAATTTGTAGTTCACTTCCCACTCATAGGTTAGGGGTAACTGATGTTCGCTTTGGCTGACCAACCCTTCTGTAGAGATAAGTAACTCTTCGTTTTGATCAATGTTATAGATTTTCTGCATTCTCAGTGTATCGATGCTGATTTCTGAAATGCGTACCGTATCCACGGTAGTTTCATCCTTGAAGCAACCGCTCAGGAAAGGAAGACAGAAAATAATGAACAGGTATTTTAATGGTTTCATGGTATTTTTCTTTTCGGTTATACATTAGGTTTTGGAAAATCAGTTACTCCTAATTCCGGATGTGCTTGAAAGTATTCATACATCGGTCCACAAACATACTTCTGGAGAGTATAACTAAAGTCATAATCCCATCCTCCGAAATCAATGGGACCTCTATTGGGATCATTGTATTTTTGATCTAGGTTCTCCCCATATTTTGCTACCAAGGCTTTGTAAGTTGCCGGTACTTTTTCCTCCAATTGACGGAAGAAGTCCATGAATGTTACATATACCACCGGATTCCAAGGTCCCATATAAGTTGTTGACCATCCGAAATTCCCCGCCCAGGTCCAATTCGGTCTGCTGACGACATTGTTAAAAGTGATGATAGCTTCGCAACTGATTTCTTTGTCGGTTTGTGCCGTTGGATTGAAATATTCGTTTGGCAACAAGCGGAAAGCAACCGTCCATTCTTCGTCTCCGAGGTCGGAACGTTTCAGGGTAACCGGTACTACGGCATTGATGGAGTCTTTATCCAATATGAGTTGTTCCGGTACAGTATAATGCAAAGGAGATTCGGCATTGGTACGCTTATCGACCACCTCGATTCTGAAGTTCCGAACAATGTCCTTATTGGGTGCTCCGATGATGCGCACAGGAAGATTAACGACATATTCTGTCATACTCAACGGAGTCACACCGAAAGAATAGCTGACAGAGTCTTGGGTAAAATAAATGTCGATGACGGAATCATCAAAAGTCGGATAATCCGTTTCTTGACATGAGGCGATAAACAAGCCGATAAAAAGAAATAAGATTGTATGTTTCATTGTTTTAAATGTTATTATTCAACTTCATAAACTTCATTTCGGTAGCTGAATTCTTCTTCCGGAATGGGCACGACGTAGATGCTGTTGTCTGCCGGAAGGATTTCGCCTGTGATGGCTTGAATGTCGAGGTTGAGACGCTTCATGTTGAAAAAGGTCTGCCCTTCGCCGACAAACTCTTTATAGCGTTCCTGCGTGATTTTCTCCAAAGTCAACGGTTCGGCAGGTATGCGGTCATCAAGTGTTACAAGTCCCCGACTTTCCAAGACGGCATTGAAATAGTCGGCAGCTGCCGGGTTATTTTTACGTAACAAGCATTCAGCCGCAATGTAATACATTTCCGGTAAACGGATAAGATTGATGCCCGGAATTTGTCCTTGCGGACGATCTCCTGCGTTCAATTGATAGGGATCTGTCAGTTTAACAAACCGAAGATTGCTTGTGAGGGTCTGAAACCATGCAGCCCAACGGTAATCATTACCTCCGCCTCCTTGTTGGTACACGGTAGCTATGCTACTCCTCGGGTCAAGGCTCCTGTAAGTAATGGAATTGTACAAATCGTCTTTTGTACGGGTATAGAAACTTTCTTTTGCATACAATCCAAAAATGGTTTCTTTTGAGGAAAGGGTTCCGATAATGTCATTTGCGATTTCGGTTTTTTCCACCAATTCGAAACCGCCTTCTTTAATTACCTTGTCGGCATAGTAGTAGGCACTGTCAATGTTCTCCTGGGTAAGGTAAACGCGAGCAAGCGTGGCACGTACTGCCTGAAGGTTAAAGTGAATCGGCTGGTCTTGGAAAAAACCATCTTCGGGAGAAGCTGCTTGGTAAAGCTCTTTGTTGTCCAGCAATTTTTCAGCTTCGCGTAATTCTGCAATAATGCGTTTATACACCTCTGTTTTGGGTAATATATCCGATGGCTTTAGTGAAAAAGCAGTGTTGTAGACTATACCGCGGGTCTTAGCAGTGGTTGCTTGGTCAGCGTAAAGACGAAGGAGGTCGAAGTGCATATAGGCACGGAGACCCAACGCTTCGCCTTTGTAAATGTCGTAAAATTCAAGCGTCTTGGGCGACTGATCTTCCAAGTTAATCAAAATGTTGTTAACATACGAGATGTTCTGATACATAGCGCTCCAGATATCGTAGAATATTTGGGTGACTTCAGGATTTTCCTTGTATTTGAAAGCGGAAAGGTCCGTGATATTGTTATTCCCATAACAATTGAAATATTGGGCAAGAACATCCATAACATAATAGGTCATATAAGCACCATAGGCTTTGTCTCCTCGCATAGAAGCATAGACTCCGTATAGTGCGTTTTCAAATCCTTTACGTTCAGTGAGAAGATCTTTACCGACCACTTCCCCTTGGGGATGCACATCGAGAAAATTGTCGCACGAGGTTAGCAATACCAATAGGCTAAGCCCGTAAATCGTGTTTTTTATTTTGAGTTTCATGATTCTGAAATTAGAAAGTGGTACTTAATGTAAATTCAAATCCATTGCCATAGAGGTAATCGATGCCTCGCTCAATTTTCACATTTGAGAAGCGGAGGATATCCGACAGGTTAATACCTACTCGCAAGTTCCGGAGCAGCATTTTTTGGCAGATATGTTGCGGAAATTCATATCCGAGATTAACAGAAGTGATGGTCAAAACGTTTTCTTTTTCAACAAAACGGTCGGTTTGCTGAGGAACACTGTGTTCGGTGATATTACGATACAGAGCGATGTCTCCGACTTGCTTCCAACGGCTGTCGAATGCCCGACGGTCTACGTTGGTCATACCGGTTGTTCCCTCTACCCGGCTTGCACGAGTAGAATTATATAAATAGCCACCGCATTTGAAAGTACCCATAACATAGAGACTGATGCCTTTGTAAAATACATTGGTGTAGACGCTCCCGTGGAAACGAGGGTCTGTGTCACCGACTACTATTTTGTCATTTGCCGAATAGGTAAAGGTTCGGGTGCCATCCAGCTTGATAAATACTTCGCGTCCGGTTGCCGGGTCTATACCTGCTGAACGAACGACTTTCAGGGCAGTGGTTGATTCACCCTCCTCATATTGTGCCAAGGGAGCAGGAACCTGGCGGGTAGGTATTACGCTATTGTTCAGTTCGTTTTGGCGTTTCAAGGCATTACTGATTTTCAGGATACGGTTTTTGTTGGTCGAACCGTTCATTCCCAACTGCCACCAGACATCATTCCGCTGGATGATAAATCCGTCGATAGAAAACTCAAATCCTTTGTTTTCCATCTCTCCAATGTTTTGTTTTCCACTGACAACACCGGTAGATGGTGCAATACTGGCATTTAGCACAAGGTCTTTGGTCCTCTTCAGATAGAAGTCGAACGTGGCGTTCAATCTACGCCCGAAAAGGCTGAGGTCGGCTCCGATATTGTAGGAGAATTCCCGTTCCCATTTCAAATCATCGTTACCGATTGTCTGCGGAATGGTACCGATACCATGCAGGTATTCCAAAGTATTATCGTACTTGTACATGGTAATGGACTGGAAAGGCTCGAAGTTGACTTTACCCGTATAGCCAACACTACCACGTACTTTCAGCAAATTAAGTTTTTCAAATTTCAGAAAATTCTCATTGTGCAGATTCCAACCAAGACCACCAGACCAGAATTGCCCGTAACGCTGGTTGCTCCCAAATTTGGAGGAACCGGAAAGCCGGTAGACGAAGTCGGCATAATAACGATTGTTATACATATAGTTGGCATTTGCGAAGAAACCGACTTCCGTACTGAGGTCCTGACTGCCTGATGGCTTGTTATTGCTGTCCGTTGGGTAGCCAGTGGCATAGCCGATGAAGTTCAAAGCATCGTCATAAAACCCGGCAGCTTTCATGGAGGAGTTCTCGCTTCTGTTTTTGCGGATTTCCGCACCGACAATCATACTAATTAAACTATTGTTTTCAGTTACTTTGTTGAATGCGCCATTAATATTTCCCGCCCAATTCACCGATTGGCTGTTGGTAATTTCCAAACGTCCTTTTTTAGTTATGTCTTGTTCATCTTTAAACACCTTGGAATCGGGTGAAGTGTATTTTTCACCATTACCCTCAGAAACGGCAATATTGAAATTTCCTGTAATACGGAACAATTCGTTAATATCCCAACGTATGTCTGTCGTGTTGGTAATACTCTTGGTACCTTTTAGGCTGAAATTACCCAATTGGGCATCTATCATTGGATTCCAATTGTCCCATGAAAGGTCTTTATTAGGATTGCCATATTCATCAAATATCCGGTCGTAAGGGTTTTGCTCTATCCAATTGCGGAAACTACCATAAGGAGTATCTTTTGTGTCCGTCTCGTTATAATTGGTTCGATTGGAAAAAGTCAATTGCTTGGGTAGATGGTACTCCAACTTGAATCCGAGAGCATACCGGCGACGATAATCGTCTTTCATAACTCCCTGCGTGTTGTTGAAGCGTCCGGATAATTCGTAACGAATATTGGATGCACCTCCGTAAATGCGCAAAGAGTGGTCATGAGAGAAAGCCGTGCGAGCTGGTTGAGAAAGCCAATCGCTATTTACACCGCGAGCAATTTCTTTGTATCGTTCATTATAAAGTTGATCGAGGTTATATTGTTCTTTGCCTAAATCCACGCTTCCCCAATAATCTTGTTCCGGAGTATAAAGCCCGGAAAGCCTTTCATATTCCAACTTTTCTTTGGCATTTAATAAATTATAATCTTTCAAATAGGGAAATTGTACATTACCGGTTAGATTGTAATTGACACGAATATTGCCTTCTGTCAGTTTTTTGCGTTCAATGACTATCACGCCGTTAGCAGCACGACTTCCATACAGAGCGGTAGCAGAAGCGTCTTTAAGTACGGTAATGTTTTCTATTTCGTTCATATCAAGGTCATACAGTTCTTCCATACTAATTTCGACACCGTCCAGCATAATGGTGGGTTGATTTACGACGCGATTGCCGGAAGAAAAAGAACTCATTCCACGCAACAATAGTTCCGGTACATGATTCGGATTGGAACCAAGGTCACTCCGTTCCACCAAATTTAATCCTGGAGTCAAGGCACTGATGGCAGCAATGATATTGGTATTGGAAACTGATTTCAATTGTTCATTGGTGATTGTTTTCACTGCACCTGTATAACTATTCTTAGATTTTGTAAAATAACCATTCACCACCACCTCGTCCATCTCAGTGGCTTGCTCTTCCATAC
>CAYNXE010000128.1:0-6710 GCA_964400995.1 uncultured Odoribacter sp. | reverse complement strand
ACTCAAAATCGTAGTGCAAACAGGCTACCGCTTGCTTCTCACCCGTCTCACGGAGGAATTGCAATAAGCACTCCCCGGCTTCGTCAAAAAAACTGATACAGATCTCCCTGGACATTTCAGCAGAAAAATTTCCACACCCCTATTTACGGTCTTTTTATAAACTTCTTTCCCGCCGGAAACGTACAACGGGGAAAACAACGCCTATGATTACTGCCATGCTTGTCGTGTTCATCCTCGGGTATGTACTGATTGCCCTCGAACACAAAATCCGTATCGACAAAACCGCCGTCGCATTGACCTTGGGTATCTCACTGTGGACGCTTTATATCTTTTCGGGAGCGTCATACATTATCGGTGCAGCCCCCGCCGCCTTTCACGATTTTATGAGCGCACATCCGGATTACACGCACCTTTCTCTGAATGCACAAGCTCAGAAATATGTCGCCAACCAGGCCATCATGCTCCAATTGGGCAGCATCGCCGAAATACTCTTTTATCTGCTGGGAGCCATGACCATTGTGGAAGTCATCGACAATTATCACGGTTTCGATGTCATCAGCAACAGGATTACCACCGGGAACAAACGGAAACTGCTATGGATCATCGCCTTCATCACCTTTTTCATGTCCTCGGTGCTGGACAACATGACTTCCGCTATCGTTATGATGCTGTTGGCGCAGAAACTGCTCGCCGAGCAAAGAGAAAGATGGATTTTCGGCAGTATCATCATCATTGCCGCCAATGCGGGAGGCGCCTGGACACCCATCGGCGATGTCACCACGATTATGTTGTGGATTAACGACAACATCTCTTCCGCAGGCATCATGAAAAGCATTTTTCTGCCCAGCCTCACCGCCTTGTGCATTCCAGTATTCCTCGCATCCCTGTCCCTGAAAGGCAAATTGGCAACCCCGACGACCGGTGATACGGTCCTCCCCGATTTTCCTTTCAGCAAGCGAATCCGCAACAGCATCCTTGTCATAGGCATCCTCTGCCTGCTTGCCGTTCCCGTATTCAAATCCATTACCCAATTGCCCCCCTTCGCAGGCATCTTGCTGACCCTGGGCTTCTTCTGGATGTATACGGACTTCATCGGTAACCGCTATATGCAAAACACCTCGGACTCCCGATACCGGATTGCCCGCATCATCACTCAAGTGGACTTCTCCACCATTCTCTTTTTTCTCGGCATCCTGCTGGCTGTCGCCGCCCTGGAAGGCATAGGCATACTGCATTCCCTGGCGGGCTGGCTCAATACCCGATTGCATGACATCTACCTGATAAACATTGGCATCGGACTGCTCTCCTCCGTCATCGACAACGTACCGTTGGTGGCTGCCGCTATGGGGATGTACCCGTTGCCGACAGAAACCATTTTGCCCACCACCCCGGAAGCCCGCTACCTCTTGAATTTCGTCCGGGACGGCAATTTTTGGAACCTGCTCGCTTATTGCGCCGGAACGGGCGGAAGCATCCTGATTATCGGATCCGCTGCCGGCGTCGTGGTTATGGGACTCGAAAAAATCAATTTCATTTGGTACCTGAAACACATTACCTGGATAGCCCTTCTCGGTTTCTTGGCAGGCGTCGGAGTATATTACCTCCTGTAAAATTGCCGGAATCGCATCGTTCCAAAACGACAATTTATGCGTACTTTTGTATCCAAATCGAAGGTTTATGCAATTGTCACCGGAACTCAAATCCTTTATTCGCGAACACGCATCGGACGACATCGACCGATTGCTGTTGCAAGCATCCCGCTATCCCGGCATAGACGTTCCCTTTGCCGTAAACCAGATTTTGGCCCGACGGCAGGTCAAAGACAAACTACCCTCCTGGTACGCCTGTGACGACCTGATTTACCCTTCGCGCCTATCCGCCGAGCAATGCTCATCCGAACATACCGCGCTCTACAAGCAAAGACTGCTGAAAGGCGACAGCCTGTGCGACCTGACGGGAGGACTGGGGGTCGATTGCAGCTACCTCGCCCGGAAAACCGGTTCCGCCGTCTACGTCGAACGGTTTCCCGAATACTGCGAAGCCGCCCGGCACAATTTCGCCGTCCTGCAAGTCCCCTTCGTCCGAATCGTCAATTCCGATGTCTACGAAATCATTTCTTCCCTGCAAGCAGATACCTTTTACATCGACCCGGCACGACGCAGCAAAGACAACAAAAGAGCCTTCGCCCTCCAAGATTGCGAACCGGATATCCTGCAACTGAAACCTATCCTGCTGGAAAACGCCCGGAGGATTATCATCAAAATATCCCCCATGGCAGACCTGGAAGAAACCTTGAGGCTATTGCCGGAAACCCGGGAAATCCATATCCTTTCGGTGAAAAACGAATGCAAAGAACTGATCTTCCTGCTCGAAAGCGAACCGGCGAAAGAAGTGAGCATTTACGCAATCGATCTGCCGGAGAAGCCGGAAACCCCTGCTTTCGTCTTCAATCTCCGGGAAGAAAAAGATGCCCCCTTACAACTGGCAGATTCTGTCGGGAAATACCTGTATGAACCCCACGCCGCCCTGCTGAAAAGCGGAGCCTTCAAATTAACCGCCCTCCGATACGAAGTGCAAAAACTGCACCGGCACAGTCATCTCTACACCTCCTCCCGTCCCGTTACGGCCTTCCCGGGCAGAGGCTTTGTGGTAGAAGAAGTCTTTGAATTTTCAGGAAAGCTCCTCAAGCAACTGAACAAACTGATTCCCCAGGCGAACCTGACCACCCGCAATTTCCCGCTCTCCGTGGCGGAACTCCGGAAACGCTCGGGCATAAAAGAAGGGGGCGATACCTACCTGTTCGCCACCACCTTGTCCGACAATCGAAAAGTAATCGTCCAAACTCGCAAAATCAATCCTGCGAACCGCCCAGACGCCGAATGACCTTTCCCGATGCGGTCTCTTCAAAACGGGACAGATAAACGATTTCGCGGGGCAACTCGTAAGTCGTCAGCACTTCCCGCAAAGACGCCAGCCATCGCTTCTCCTGCTCTTCCCGTCTCTCCCCTTCTACCACCAGGACAATACGCTGTCCCAAACGCTCGTCCGGCAAAGAGGTGATAAAATAACGGGAAGGAATACAAGCACCTATCTTGGACTCAAGCACCTCCGGAGAAAACTTGATGCCCCCGGAATTAATCACGTGGTCGTAACGCCCCACCCATTTAAAGTGCCGCGAATCGACAAGCTCCGCCAAATCATTGGTCACAAACTCCCGGGCTTGCAAATGAGGCGCATGAACCACCAGGCAATTCCGATTGTCCAGGGAAAAAGACACCTCACCCAAAGCGGAATAGACCTCCGAGACATTCAGCCGTCTCAAAGCCACGTGGGAAACCGTCTCCGTCATGCCATACGTCGCATAGCATGATACCGGAAGGGAGTGCAACCGCTTCTCCAACACGGCGGAAACAGGAGCCCCGCCAATCAGCAACTGACGGATAGCGCACAATTTCGCCTCATCTTCCGGATGTTTCAAAGACTCCTCCACCTGCATCGGCACCATTGCCGCCAAATCCATCTGCCCGGTATACGCCAATCTTTCCAAAGGACGGGAAGACACATCACAGACCACCAATGTCGCACCTGCCTCCAACGCCCTCACCACCAACATCTTTCCAGCAATGTACGACACGGAAAGGCACAGCAACAACACCGAATCCTTCCCGATGCCTAAAAACTCATTCGTTATTCGTGCAGAAGCCCGCATATCCGCCTTGTCCAACCTGATTTCCTTGGGCGTTCCGGTAGACCCGGAAGTGTGACCGCAAACATAATCCTTCTCATCGAACCACTCCCCCAGGAATGACAACAACTCCCCTTCCGGAACATCCTGTAAATCGGCAAGGGTTTTAAATCGCCCGGTCTGAACTACATACATCATAACTCAATTTTTCACCTTGTTGCCGCAAAGGGGAAACAGAATTATTGGTAAACAACTGCCCGGTTCCCAGCCCCTGCGGCATACTTACGCCCAAGGTCGCCACCCACTGCGCCAAAGCATTCAACCCCACGTTCGACTCCAAAGCGGAAGTCACCCACCAACCGATGCCCGCCTCCCGTGCCAGCCGTATCCACTCTTCAGCACCGCCGAAACCTCCGCACAAAGCAGGCTTCAATACAACGTACCGAGGGCGGATGGTGTCCAGCAATTGTCGCTTGCAGGAAAAATCGTCCACCCCGATCAACTCCTCGTCCAAGGCAATCGGAAAAGGCGCATTCCGGCACAACCGACTCATCTCCTCCCATTGTCCCTGCCGGATAGGCTGTTCAATGGAATGCAAGTCAAAACGAGCAAGGGCATCCAATTTGCCCATCGCCTCACCGGGAGCAAATGCACCATTCGCATCCACCCGCAATTCAACCTCCGAAGCGGAAAAATGTTGCCGGATATACCGAAGCAGGGAAAATTCGGCTTCAAAATCAATAGCCCCGATTTTCAATTTGATGCAACGGAAACCGGCTTCCAGTTTCTGATCGATTCGCCGCAACATTGTTGCCCGGTCGCCCATCCATATCAAACCGTTGATTTCCACGAACTGCTTGCCTTCCGTAAAAGGAGACGGAAAATAAATGCCCCGTCCGCCATGCGCCAAATCCTGCAAAGCCATTTCCAATCCGAAACGGATAGAACTCCAATTCCGGAGTTCATCGGGACGAACAAACGCCACCTCCCGGCATACTTCCCTTAATTTTTCTTCATACTCCGGCACATCCTCCGCACTCAATCCCCGAAACAAGGCACATTCCCCCAATCCAACGACATCGGGACACGCGTCATCCCACACCCGGATAAAATAGGTTTCCTTGTCCGTCAGGATTCCGCGGGAAGTACCGGCAGGCTCCTTGAAATGAAGCAAATATTTCTGATAAGACGCTTTCAGCATAACTTCAAAAATCAAAACACCGGCAAATCGGTGATTCAAGGGAATTTCGGGAACTGGTCAAAATCCGGGTCACGCTTTTCCAGAAAAGCATTCTTTCCCTCCTGGGCTTCAGCCATCAGGTAATACATCAGCGTCGCATCACCGGCAAATTCCATCAGCCCGTGCTGTCCGTCCAGCTCGGCATTCAACGCCCGCTTGATCATCCGGATTGCCATAGGACTCCGCATCATAATCGTTTTACACCACTCCACCGTCTCGTCTTCCAACCGCTCAAAAGGCACCACCTTGTTGACCATTCCCATTTCCTCAGCCTCCTTGGCAGTATATTGCCGACACAGGAACCATATCTCACGGGCTTTCTTCTGCCCCACACAACGAGCCAAATAAGACGACCCGAACCCTCCGTCAAAACTCCCCACCTTCGGTCCCGTCTGTCCGAAACGGGCGTTCTCGGAAGCAATGGTCAAGTCACAAATCACGTGCAACACGTGTCCTCCGCCAATGGCATACCCGTTTACCATAGCAATGACCGGTTTGGGCAGCGAACGGATTGCCTTGTGCAAATCCAGCACATTCAGACGCGGCACGCCGTTTTCGTCGATATATCCCCCCACACCTTTCACCCGCTGGTCACCACCCGAACAGAACGCCTTGTCGCCGGCACCGGTCAGCACCACCACTCGAATATCGCTCCGTTCCCGGCAAATCGTCATCGCATCCAGCATCTCCTTATTCGTCTGCGGCCGGAACGCATTGTACACCTCCGGACGATTTATGGTAATCCGGGCTATTCCCTCAAAGAAATCGAACCGAATATCCTCATACATCTTAATTGTTTTCCACTCTCTCATATATCAAAATTTTATAATTATACGATCAAACCTCTACGGCTAAAAATACCAATAGAACCATGACATTTAAAAACTTCAGCATATCATTTTTGCGACTTCAGTATTATCCATTTACCCTCCTTGCGCCCTCCTTCACGAGTAAGCATGCCTTTCTCGTGAAGGTCCGCCAAATCTCTTTGAATGGTTCGAAGCACCATACCTGTCTTTTGCGACATTTCACTGGCACTTAATGTAGGATTATCTTCTATTAATTTAATAATAACATTCTGACGTTCAGATACTTCTTTTACGACATCTTTTACGACATCTTTTACGACATCTTTTACGACATTTGCAGTCGCAACAGGAACAGGCAGCACCAGCTCAACCTCATCAAGTTCAATCTTATTTCGCAACTCAGGCTCACCCCAATTGGCATCTTTCCACGCCGCTATGATTCTTGGGAAACCGGAACCGATATTCTCGCCAAAACCGACCATCCGGAGCATGTTTTGAATGCGAGGATTACGCGCCTTGGAATTCCCGCCTTCATAGATTTGTTCTATGGGCAGTCTTAACAGTCCAGGATTACGGAAACACAAACGGTCATCATGTTTCTCTATCCGCAGGATACCCGACTCCAGCATCAGGTCGGCATGAATAATGGCATTCGTAAAGGCTTCACGCACAGCCTTATGTTGCGACGTATCGTCCACACGCTGCATACCTTCCATTCGGAACGGTCTCGGCAAATCGAAAGTCATCTTCGGCAACACAATACTGAAAAACTGATAAAGATTGTTTTCCCAACGCCCGTCATAAGTCAGGCGGTCACTATAACGTTCTTCGCCGATAAGATTGCAAAAATTAAGGTAATCCATTCGAATATGATCGAAACGCTCTCGTATGGACAACCCCTTGCCAAACATCATCAGTCCTGCCATTGAAAGTCCTTCTTTTCTTCCTTATTTCTAACATCAATATAATAATTTTC
>CAYNXE010000127.1:0-6756 GCA_964400995.1 uncultured Odoribacter sp. | reverse complement strand
AACAAAATCAACAACTGCGCCGTCAATACACGCAAAAACATGGTCAAAGGATAAACCGTCGCATACCCGACAGAAGGCATGTCATTCCCGGCGATATTGTTGGAATACGCCAATGCGGGCGGGTCGGTGGTACTTCCGGCTATCAGCCCCATCAAAGTGAAGTAATCCACTTTATACACGCTCCTGGCAATGACTCCGACAATCAGCAAAGGCAAAAAGGTAATCAAAAAACCATATCCGACCCACGCATAACCGCCATTGACCACCGTGCTCACAAATTCCTCCCCAGCACTCAGTCCGACACACGCCAAAAACAACGAAATCCCGATTTCACGCATCATCAGGTTCGCACTCATGGTCGTATAGGTCACCAATTTATAATGCGGTCCGAAACGGCTGATCAGAATCGCCACAATCAGCGGTCCACCCGCCAAACCCAGTTTCACGGGCTGCGGTATTCCCGGAAAGGTAAACGGAATGCTTCCCAACAGAATGCCCAAGGCGATACCCAGGAAAATCGGTACCAGATTGGGTTCCCGAAGCCGACGCAACGAATTGCCCAGAATCTTCTCCACGTTGCCGATGCTCTTTTCCGTACCGACAACGGTAATCCGGTCGCCCATCTGCAGTTCCAGTCCCGGACTGGCCACCAAATCCACTCCCGAACGATTCACCCGGGTGACATTCACGCCAAAACCGCCCCTCAAGTGCAAATCCGCCAATGCCTTGCCGTTAATTTCCGAACGGGTAATCACGATGCGCCGGGCTACCAGATTCGCATCCAACTGTTCCCAATCCGACCGGTGCATGTCTATCCGTTCACCGATAAACGCCACAATGGAACTGATGTCCTGCTCCGCAGCAATAATAAACAACTTGTCTCCCTCCTCCAGATGCGTGCGCGAATGAGCGATTTCAAGTCCGGCATGCTCATGCAGCACCCTGGATATGACAAACTTTTTATCGAGAAGATCGGCTATCTCCGCCACATCCTTGCCGAACAAAGCCGGATTTTTCACCAGCACGGACACATGGGTCGCCTGAGATGCCTTTTCTCCCCGAGCATTCTGTATCATCTCGTTCTCTTTGTCAAAAGAAATCCGGAAAAGGCGGCGGATCAGCATAATGGCAAGTATGATACCGACAACTCCCAAAGGATAAGCCACAGCATACCCCATGGCAATGTCCGTCCCCTCCTTGCCCGTAATGTCAAAGAAAGCCTGTTGTGCAGCTCCCAACCCCGGAGTATTCGTCACCGCTCCGGACAAAATGCCCACCATGGTCGTGACCGGCAATCCCGTCACTTTATAAATGACATAAGTGGTCAATACCCCCAGACAAACCACTAGTCCGGCAAGCATGTTCAAGGTCATCCCCCCTTTCTTGAAAGAAGAAAAGAAACCGGGGCCCACTTGCAAACCGATAGAATACACAAACAATATCAGACCGAACTCTTTCAAAAAGTGAAGCGCCGCCGGATCCATTCTCATGTTGAAATGTCCGAGAATAATACCGACAAAAAGCACCCACGTGATTCCCAGGGAAATCCCGGCAATCTTGATTTTTCCCAACAGAATCCCTAAAAAGACAACCACGGCAACCAACCAAATCGAATGCCCGACACCGGTGCCAAAAAACAAATTATACATCCACTCCATACAAAACACCATTTTTCATAAAGCCGCAAATTTATAAATTCTTACAGCAGTAAAAAAACTTTTAAATCGATTTAAATGTAAATCGCAAAGACAAAATATCTCATCACATAATAGACGATTTTCCTCCGTTTTATATCCGAAAAATCCTATATTTGCAACGCTTAACATTTCCTTACAGGCAGGAAACTGCCCATTGCACAGATATGATTTCATATCTGTTTGTTCCATACGGCGGTTCCGTACCCCCGTGTGGAGCATTAATGTGCCCACGGCCTGTAAGGTGTTAAGCGACGGGAAAGGTGGAACCGCCATTTTTTAAAATTCCACCCCCCACTCCAATGAATATACCATGGACAGCAATACAAGATACACAACAGATGATCATCAAGCCATTCTGAACAGCATCGATTTCATTCATCGTCATCAAAACAGCACCAACGAAGAAATTCCGGAAAATTTTTTGAAGCTGTGGTCCGTCAAGCATTCGGGCAGACCCAGCGAGGGAAAGACCCAGATTCTGATATTCACCTATATCCTGAAGCTTGCCTTGAACTCTTCCGCAGAAACCGAAAAAATGCTGTACACCCCGCTCTTCTTTCTGTTGTTCACTCACTTTCAAATCATAGTCAACGCCACGCTGTACAGTCGCCAACACAACATCAGCATTCCCCCGTTCAAAATTTTCAACATCCGGAATTACCAAATGTCAACCCAGGAACAACTACTCGAAGCCTACAGCCTCATCACACGCACTCCCCTGCCGGACCTCCCGCCGTGCAAAAAGAACTGCCAACTCTGACTTCCTATAATAACCCTGTTTTCTGTCTTAAAGAAACAGCCGTCACTCACTCCTCCAGCAAATCAGGTCGTAAGGTACGGGTGTGTTCATAGGAGATTTTTTCCTGCCATTCCCGTATTTTGGCATGGTTGCCGGACAGCAGAATGTCGGGCACTCGCCAGCCATTAAACTCCGCCGGACGGGTATAAACCGGAGGTGCCAGCAGATTGTCCTGGAAGGAATCGCTCAAAGCCGACGTTTCGTCATTCATCGCCCCCGGTATCAACCGCACAATGGCGTCCGTCATGATACATGCCGGCAATTCTCCGCCCGTCAGGACATAATCCCCGACAGAGATTTCACGAGTAACCAGATTGTCCCGGATGCGCTGGTCTATCCCCTTGTAATGACCGCACAATATCATGATGTTCTCTTTCAAGGAGAGTTCGTTGGCGACTTTCTGATTAAATACAGGCGCATCGGGAGCCGTATATATGATTTCATCGTAATGCCGCTGGGCAGTCAGTTCCCGGATGCAATCGAATACCGGCTGAATCATCATCACCAATCCGGCATCGCCGCCGAAAGGATAGTCATCCACTTTCCGGAACTTGTCCTTGGACCAGTCCCGGATGTTGTGAATGTGAATCTCCACGATGCCTTTATCCTGCGCCCGCTTGACAATGGAGTGATTCAAGGGACTCGCCAGCAATTCGGGCACGACACTCAATATATCTATACGCATGGCAGCCCGAAATTATTTCAGGTAATCTTCAAAATAATCGGTGACTTTCTGCATCAGATGAATCCGATCCTTCCCGAATACATTATGCTCCGCACACGGATAAGGGAAATAATCGACCTGTACGTTATTTTTGATGCACTCCCGAATAAAACTCAGGCTATGTTCCCACACCACCGTGTTGTCGATTGCCCCCTGGCAAATCAACAACTTGCCTTTCAAGTCCTTGGCCTTGCGGATAAGACTGGTTTTCTCATAACCTTCGGCATTGACCAAGGGGGAATCCATATAGCGTTCGCCATACATCACCTCGTACCATTTCCAGTCGATGACCGGTCCACCGGCTACCGCCACCTTGAACACCTCCGGATGATTCGTAATCAGCGAAATAGTCATAAAACCGCCGTAGCTCCAGCCATGCACCCCGATGCGGTCGGCATCCACGTAAGGCAGCGACTTCAAAAACCGTATTCCCTCCATCTGGTCCGCCATTTCCGCCTGTCCGCACTGTCTGTGGATAGCTTTCTCAAAATCGGCACCCCGGTTGGAAGTACCCCGGTTGTCCATGACAAACACGACATAGCCATGCTGAGCCATATACATTTCCCAACGCCGCAGCTCTCCCTGCCACGTATTTTTTACCATTTGCGAATGAGGTCCTCCATACACATAGACAATCACCGGATATTTCCGGGAAGGATCGAAATCCATCGGCTTAATCAGCCGATAATAGTTGTCGAACTTACCGTCTGCCGTTTTCACCGTTCCCAAGGTAATTTCTCCGAGATTATAATCTTTCATCGGATTTTCAGCTTTCAGCAATTCCTTGACTTTCTTGCCGTCATTCCGCACCAGGTCGATGACCCGAGGCACATTCAAACTGCTGTAATTGTCCACAAAGTATTTCATATCCTTGCTCATCGATACCCTGTGCCAGCCTTCAGCCTGGGTCAGACGAATCTTTTTACCGGATTTCAGGTCCACTTTGAACAAGTGGTTGTCCACCGGACTCACCTCTGCCGAAGTATAATAAACGGACTTGTCATCCTGTCCCAGCATTTCCACATCGGCATCCACGTCCGTCAGTCTTTTCAACACCTTTCCCGTGCGGACATCCACCAGATACAAATTGAAATACCCGTCCCGGTTGTTGGTCCGGTAAATGAACTGGGAAGGCTCGTTCTTCAAAAACACAATCGGAGTCTGCGGTTCCACGTACTTCTCGTTCCGCTCTTCCAGCAAAGTCTTAACGAACTTTCCGCTCTTCGCCTCATACTGATTCAGACGCATGTGTTTCTGGGCGCGGTCAAGCACTTGCACATAAATATAATCGGAAGCCGGACCCCAGGCGATATTGGTGAGGTATTGCTCCCGTCCGAAATCATCCACTTCCAGGAAGACGGTTTTCCCCGAAGCGACATCGTATACTCCCAAACTGATCTGTTCGGACTTCATGCCCGCCATGGGGTATTTAATCTCCCGCAACGAACCCGTCCGGGTATTGATGTCCAACAAAGGAAAAGTACTTACCTCGCTTTCGTCTTTCCGGTAAAAAGCCAACCGCTTTCCGTCCGGAGACCAAAAGATGCCCCCGTTGATACCAAATTCGTTCCGGCTGACGGACTGACCGTTCACGATATTCGGGTCTTCGTCCTTCGTCACCGCAAATTCATTGCCGTTCGCATCCACATAAAACAAATTGTTGCCTTTGGTATAAGCCACCAGGGCTTTTCCGTTAGGCACCACATTCTGCGCTCCTTTGGCGATAACAAAGGTATTCGCCAGCGCCTTTTTCTCTACGTCTATCTCCGTCCTCTTCCCCTGGCGCATGATAATCAACGTTTTTCCGTCCTTCCAACCGTATGGAGGCCACCCTTTCAAATCCGCTCCCAATATCCGATTCAGTTCGTCCACAGTCAGAATCACCTTTTTCTCCCCGCTGTCCGCTGCTTCTCCGACCAAATCCGTACCCTCCGTATAGGTAAGCACGTTTCGATCACCCTGCCACTGCACATTCAGATTTTGGGGATAAAGTTGATAGCCCAGTACCGCATCCTCCATTGTCAGTACCTTGTCCTGTGCCTGAGTGTTTAACATCATAGCCACTCCGATAAATGTGAGTAATAAATATTTCATATACATAAATGATTTGATTATTCCATACCAACAAACATCTGCAAATGTATAAAATTGGCCCGATTAATTCATACATCATGCAAACGAAAATAGCACATCGCCCTTCCAGACGACAAAACTACCGGATTTGAAAAGCATCCCGGTCGTCCAGCACGGAGAATTTACACCGAAAATCATGCAAATCCGCCACATCGCAGTCCACAACCAACACCTCTTCCCGGCATTCACCAGCAATCCCCAGCACCTGTCCGCGGGCATCCGCCACCAGCGAGTCTCCGGCATAAACAACGCCGTTGTCATCCGTACCAACGCAATTCACTCCCGCAACAAAAGCCTGATTCTCTATCGCCCGGGCTTTCAGCAAAGTTTTCCATACCTCCCGCCTGGACCTCGGCCAATTCGCCACAAAAACGGCAATGTCATATTCCTCCGTATTCCGGCACCACACCGGAAAACGCAAATCATAACAGACGAACACGGCTATTTTCACGCCCTTGTATTCAAAGGTCAACCGCCGGTCGCCCGAAGAAAAATGCTCATTTTCCCCTCCCATTCGGAAACAATGCCGTTTATCGTAGTACGCATATCCGCCGTCAGGAAAAGCCACAACCAAACGGTTGTAATAGCGCCCGTTTTCCTCGCAAACGGTGGAACCGGCAACAACGGCATCGCACTGCACCGCCCATTCCGACATTTTCCGCCGAACATCCTCATACCGGGAAGCGACACTCTTTTTTTCAGCGACAGCCGCCTCCGGAGATTTTTTCACCACCATGCCTCCGGAAGCGAACATTTCAGGCAACAAAACGACATCGCATCCCCGACATGCCGGCATTTTCTCGTCCAAACGCCACAAATTTTCCGCAACATTCCCCCAAATCAATTCCGACTGAATCAAAGCCAGTTTCATCTTTTCATCCATTTTTCGTACCCAAGTCCAAACAGCACGGTCGCATCCGCCCGTACGGACTTTATTCTACCAACCAATCTGCCCCTCATCTCAATTGCCGTAAGAGAAATTTTCCGGCACTTTCGGGTTGGCATCGTGATAAGTGCTCATAATATACGCCATATCGGCATCCACATCGCCCGTCGGATGAAACAAAGGTCCCACCTCGCAATATTTTCCTTTATAATCGATACGCCCCAGATAAACGGGAACTTCTGCGGCATTGGCAATGACCAGGAATCCCTTTTTCCACTTTTTCCTCCTTTTCCGGCTTCCCTCCGGAGTCAGACAGAGATACATGGAGTCC
Source organism: uncultured Odoribacter sp. (assembly GCA_964400995.1). GTDB lineage: Bacteria > Bacteroidota > Bacteroidia > Bacteroidales > Marinifilaceae > Odoribacter. The sequence goes on along the minus strand of CAYNXE010000127.1, from coordinate 186 downwards.
CGCTTCTTGAACTCACCGACAATCTGTTCCACCAACTGGCTGTCCTTGTTGCCCCGGTCTACGGGAATCACACGCAACGCCCTCAGGATGGCCCCCAGCGGAAAAAAGAAAAACTCCTTCTTCATCAATATAAAAGCCGGAACCCCCTGGCTCACAAAAGCCAGTTCGCCCCACACGAAATCCCAG
>CAYNXE010000126.1:0-6759 GCA_964400995.1 uncultured Odoribacter sp. | reverse complement strand
AAAAACGCCTCGAAGTGGGCCAGTTCTCCTCCACCATTTCCCGCTGGCAATTCGCCATGGCTCCGGAAGTCGGAATGTACATTCCCGTCGCCGACCAATTCGCATTCAATGTCGGCGCCCGGTACTATTACGCCACCAAGGCGGCACACGGACGTGTTCCGGAAATCCAGCAAGTCAGCTTCAACGTCGGTATCATCCTGATGAGCCTGAACTAAAGCGTTCAGAAAAAACAAATGCCCGTTCGGAAAAATCCATTCCAAGATTTCGTCGAACGGGCATTCAAGCTATAAAATAGCAACCTTTAATTTTCCAAAGTCCTCCGGATTCCGTATTCCAAGCCACGCAATTCCGCCAATCCCCTCAACCTGCCGATTGCCGAATATCCGGGATAAGTTTTCTTCTTCAAATCATCCAGCATCTGATGTCCGTGGTCCGGACGCATGGGAATGGACACCTGCCGGCGTTTCATCACCTCAATCAAATTCCGGACGATGGCATACATGTCGATGCTGCCCTCCAGATGATTGGCTTCAAAGAAATTGCCCTCGGCATCCCGCTGGGTACTTCTCAAATGGACAAAATAAATCCGGTCTCCCAATGCTTTCGCCATGACGGGCAAATCGTTGTCCGCACGCACGCTGAACGAACCGGTACAGAAACACAGCCCGTTCGACGGATTAGGTACCGCCTCCACCAGTTTCTCAAAATCGCCACGCGTACTCAGAATGCGGGGCAAGCCCAGCAAACGGTAAGGCGGATCATCGGGATGGATAGCCAATTGCGCCCCCACCTCGTCAGCCACCGGTGTCACTTCTTTCAAAAAGGCAATCAGATTCGCCCGCAACGTCTCCTCATCAATGTCCTTATACAAAGCAAGCCCTTGGCGGATAGCTTCCTCCGTGAAACTCTCGTCCGCACCGGGCAAGCCCATCAAGATACTGTCCGTCAATACCTTCTTGTCGTTTTCGCTCATTTCGGCAAAGCGTTTCGCCGCCTTCTCCACCTCCTCGGCGGAATAATCCTTCTCGGCATTTTCACGTTTCAGGATATAGAGGTCGAATGCGACAAAAGCCGCCCGTTCAAAGCGCAACGCCCGGGAACCGTCCTCGGTTTCATAAACGATGGAAGTGCGGGTCCAGTCGAGCACCGGCATAAAATTATAGGTAATCACACGGACATCGCAAGCCGCCAGATTCCGGATGCTCTGCTTGTAATGCTCAATGTGTTTTTCAAAGCCCGGAGCCCGGGTCTTTATCTCTTCGCTCACCGGCAAACTTTCCACCGCGGACCATTTCATGCCGGCAGCTTCTATCATCTCTTTCCGTTTACGAATCTCTTCCACCGGCCACACCTCACCGGGTGCAAACTGGTGCAAGGCGGTGACCACTCCCGTCGCCCCCGCCTGCCGGATATCCGCCAACGACACCACGTCCTGGGGACCATACCAGCGAAACGACTGTTCAAATCTATAATTATCCATTGTACATCAATTATCAAACTTTATACAGAAATCCTCGCACCTCATCGGTCGTCACACGCCGCTGAAAATGCTAAAACCGCCGTCGATAGGCAGCACCGTACCCGTGACGAATTTAGAGGCATCGCTTGCCAGATAAATAATGGCTCCGTTCAGTTCCTCGGGTTCTCCCATTCGCCCGAAAGGAGTGGCTTTCACCACGTCCTTGGCACGGTCCGTCAAAGAGCCGTCCGGATTCGTCAGCAAAGTGCGATTCTGTTCCGTCAGGAAAAATCCCGGAGCAATGGCATTCACCCGCACGCCCTCTCCGAACTTCTGCGCCATTTCGACAGCCATCCAACGCGTAAAATTATCTATGGCTGCCTTGGCGGCGGAATACCCGACAACCCGCGTCACGACGCTCTGGGCAGTCATGGAAGAAACGTTGATGACAGACCCCTTTTTCTGTTTCACCATGGAGTCGGCAAATACCAGGGTCGGCAACACCGTACCGTTCAGGTTCAAACGGGTCACTTTCTCAAAATGCTCCAGGTCAAGTTCAAACACCGTATGTCCCGGAGCAATCGTGGCACCCGGCATATTTCCGCCGGCGGCGTTAATCAGCACGTCGATGCGTCCGAATTTCGCCAGAATATCCTCCCTGGCTTTTTCCAGCTTTTCCCGGTCCAATACATCCGCCTGACAAAACAAAGCCTCCGTGCCGGAAGCAGACAGCTCGTCCGCCAAAGCCTTGCCCTTTTCCTCGTTTCGCCCCACAATGACCACATGCGCGCCAGCCTTTGCCAGACACCTTGCCATGGAAGAGCCCAATACGCCATAACCGCCGGTAATGATGATTACCCTGTCTTTTATATCAAATAAATCCATAAGTCAACACGCTTGATTAGTTCGTTTACCTCGATACCCGTCCGGAAGCATCGCCCCCCATCAATTTCTCCACCTCTTCCACGGATACTTGATTGAAATCCCCGTAAATGGTATGCTTCAAACAGGATGCCGCCACGGCAAAGTCCAGTGCTTTCTGGTCGTCGTGAACGTAAGTCAGCAAGCCGTAAATCAGACCGCCCATGAACGAATCCCCACCGCCTACACGATCCACGATGTGGGTAATGTCATAGCGGCGGGAAACAAACAACCTGCTTCCGTCATACAATACGCCTCCCCACGTGTTGTGATTGGCGTTGACGGAACCTCTCAAAGTGATAATCACCTTCCCTGCCTTCGGGAAACGTTTCATCAGCTGGGAACACACGGACTCGAATTCCCCGGCATTCACCTCACCGGCGGTAGCCGTAACGTCAAATCCTTCCGGCTTGATGCCGAACACCTTTTCCGCATCCTCCTCATTGCCCAGAATGACATCGCACCCTTCCACCAAGGCGGGCATGACCTCCGAGGCCTTTTTCCCGTATTTCCAGAGATTTTTCCGGTAATTCAAATCGCAGGACACGGTGATGCCCAACCGGTTCGCCACCCGAATGGCTTCCAGGCACGCATCGGCAGCCCCCTGCGACAAGGCGGGAGTGATGCCCGTCCAATGAAACCATTGAGCTCCCTCGAACACTTTTTCCCAGTCTATCATGCCCGGCTTGATTTCTGCCATGGCCGAATTTGCCCGGTCGTAGATCACTTTGCTGGCACGAGCGACAGCCCCCGTTTCCAAAAAATAAATTCCCAGACGGTCACCGCCATACACCATGTTGGAAGTACCCACGCCGTACCTGCGCAAATCCATGACACAAGCCTTTGCCAGGTCGTTTTCCGGCAAACGGGAGACAAAATCGGCAGGAATCCCATAATTGGCCAAAGACACGGCGACATTCGCCTCGCCACCGCCAAAGGTTGCGGTAAATTCACTTGCCTGGGTAAAACGCAAATAACCCGGAGTTGCCAATCGTAGCATTATTTCTCCGAAAGTAACCACTTTCTTCATAACCTGTATTTATTGTTATTTCTTATTTGTCGAGCACACGCACCTGCAACGGATGCTTCACTTTGAAACGCTCCTCTTCCACCCGCCTGAACCAATCGGTAGCAGAAGGAACATCCGCCTTGCTCCAGCCCGTACCCACGTAATAAACAAAAGATTTTCCACTGCCGGGACAAGCCCCCAAAGCCAGGAAATGCCCGTTCCGGCAAAAGGCATCGCTCATCGAATCGGGAAAAACGACAGCGATACCGGTATGTCCGTTGTTGTCCCCGTTGTCGTTATTCTGAGGTTCCCAATAGGCAACGATTCCCTTGGAAGCATCCAACAGCGTATCTCCGGGTTCGGGACGGGCAACGATACCGGCAACCACCGGCATTCCCTCCGGAGCACCGGTATAAATCTCCTCTATCCGGTTGAAATGGCTGTTGGCATCCAAAGAGATGATGCGGGTTTCCGTCAATTCATGCTTTCCCGCCCGGAAAGGCGCATAATCCAAACGGAAGCTGATGCGGAGCGGACCGTTGTCCAGCGTCCGCTGGCTGACGTAATTATTGGCGAGCACCATTTTCCCGTCCACAAACGGAGCCATCGCACCGGCTCCCAAGGTGCGCCCCACCTTGTAACAATCCATGCCCTTCCCGTGGTCCTTGTGATAATCCCCGGTCCGATACCATTCGTCTATCAGCAACTCGCCGGTACGCTTCACCCACGTGTCAATCCCGTTGCTGATTTCTCCGGTAGCCTCCAAAGCCGGTCCGTACATCCGGTGTCCGACCAGGTTGTTTTCCCAAGCATAATCGTCCTTTCGTTCCGGAACGAAACGCCCGTAAGCCTGTTTCTCATAGGCGGCAGGCTGTCCCGGTTTGACCTGAAATACAGCCTCTGCATTCGGTTGCACAGATACCTGAAAAATAAAAGACACCGGTTTGTCGGTTCCCCGAAAAATCACCTGGCTTGCCATCTCCTGCCCGGCATCATTCAAAACAATGACCCGATTCGGATCTATCTCCGGCAGTCTTGCCTCCAATTCTTTCCAGTCCACCTCGACCGTTTCCAAACAACGTTCCATGCCGGTCGTATTCTTCACGACCACCGAAACCCGCTGTTCCTCGGAACAACTTGCCCATGCCAAAAGCAATACGGCAAAATATGCAAACTTCATCATATTCCTTTGTCTTATCTCAAATCATTCGGTGTGCAGGTATCCATATCCCCGTAGTCGATATTCTCGCCTGCCATACCCCAGATAAACGTGTAATTGCTTGTCGCGCTTGCGGCATGAATGGACCATACGGGAGAAATGACGGCTTCTTCGTCCTGCATCCAGATATGCCGGGTCTCGTCAATCTCGCCCATAAAATGGCAAACAGCCTGATTCTTCGGCACCTCGAAATAGAAATAAGCCTCCATTCTCCGGTCGTGCGTATGGGGAGGCATCGTGTTCCAGACACTTCCCGGCTTCAATTCGGTCATGCCCATCTGCAACTGACAGGTCGGCAACACCTGATTCACAATCAATTTATTGATTACCCGGTGGTTGCTCTCCTCCAACGTTCCCATTTCCACGACAACGGCATCCGCCTTGGTCACCTTCTTGTCCGGATAAGTCGTATGGGCGGGAGCCGAATTAAAGTAAAAACGGGCAGGCTTTCCGCTATCCCTGCTGGCAAAGAACACGTTCCGGTCCCCTTTGCCCAAATACAACGCCTCCTTATACCCCAGCTCAAAAACCTTGCCGTCAACCTCCACCGTTCCGGAACCGCCGACATTGATGATTCCCAATTCCCGTCTCCACAAGAAAAAAGGAGCACGCAACGGGTCGATGGCACTCAATTCCAGCCTTTCATTCACGGGAACCGCCCCGCCCACAATCAGACGGTCATACATGGTATAGACCATATTGATTTCATCGGCAACCATCAGCCGGCTGATCAGGAACTCCTTTCTCAGACGGGCGGTGTCGTATGCCTTCGCATCCTCGGGATGAGAAGCATAACGTACTTCATAATTTATTTTCATGATCTCAGCATTTTATAATACTCCTGTTTCTTCACGATTGCGGACAAACCGTGGAATCCCGTACAATCAATTCGGGCACAAGGACGACATCGGACGGATTCTCCCCGTTTATCTTGGCAAACAACATCCGAGCCGCCTGCTGTCCCATCAGTTTGCTGAACTGGTCCACCGAACTCAACGACGGAGTAACCAACGCATCCATCGGTTCGTTGGCAAATCCGCAAATGGCAATATCCTCGGGAATCCTTACCCCGCGCTTCAGCAACTCAAGCATCATGCCCATGGCGACAAAATCGCTGGTGCAAAACACGGCATCCGGTCGGTTCTTCATTTCCAGGATCTGCCGTGCCGCCACTTTGCCCTGCTCCTGCGAAATCTCCCCGTAAATAATCCAATCCTGTTCCGGTTCAATCCCGTATGCCTTCATCGCTCCCAGGTATCCCTCGCAACGCCGTTTCCAAATCCCGACATGCTGGTGGCTGGCGCAATGGAATATCCTCTTTCTGCCCTGTTTCAACAGATGCTCCGTCACCATGTATCCCCCCTGATAGTCGTCGATGGTCACCTTGCCGGCATGCACCTCGTCCACCACACGGTCGAACAAAACCAAGGGGATGTTGTCCTCTTCCAAGGAATTCAGGTGTTCATAATCATAAGTACCCGAAGCGATGGAGGCGATTACGCCGTCCACCCTCCCCTGCGCCAGGGAAGCAATGATTTTCTTCTCTTTTTCGTAAGACTCTTGCGACTGACAAATCAATACGTCATATCCTTTCCGGTAAGCCTCCTCTTCAATCCCATCGATCACGGAAGAAAAGAAGTTCCGGTTGATATTCGGCACCACCACGCCGATGGTACTGCTTTTCCCCAATTTCAGATTCACCGCCATGCGGTTGGGCTTGTAATTCATCTCCTTGGCCTTCTTCTGAACCATTTTCCGCACCTCCGCACTGATTCGGGGATGATCCTGCAAAGCCCTCGATACCGTCGAAGCAGAAACGTTCAGACTCTCGGCAATATCATAAATCGAAATATTTTTTCTCATACCTGTACACGCTTATCCATTATACAACCGATTGCGCAAAGATATAGGAAATGTTTATAAAAATAAAACATTTTCAGAAAGAATATGCAACATTTCATCGGGCTTTCCTGACATTCACGCACTTGCGCAACAATGTGCAAATGTGCGGATGTCAGAGCATGCTCCCGACATCCGCACAAATCGATTTTTATTCCTGATAAACCTTCAAATTGGTTACCCGGCTTTTAAAGTTTCCCGCCTTTTGCAGAGGGAAAACCAACGTCCTGACATAGCTCATCTTGTCCTTGC
>CAYNXE010000125.1:3714-6830 GCA_964400995.1 uncultured Odoribacter sp. | reverse complement strand
AGGCGCTTGGGGATTTGAGCCCCACCAAGGTGCTGCAGCTGCTCACTCTGCCGGATCTAAAATGGTTTATTAAAAAGCAACAGTAAAAACTGCGTTCCAAATATAGGAAAAAAAGTTAATGGAGGTAACATTTTTTTTATAATTTTCATTTTTCCGCTTTTTGGCGCGCTTGACTTAATTGTTAAATTGCAAATTTAATGAAATTCTGTATCAGAGGTTTGTCAGAAAAAGTTATCTTTGTAGGCAAAATAATTTCATTTGAAATTATTGTACAGGAAATAGAGCGTTTAAGTGCTATGTTTGAGTATATTAAGGGAATATTGATAGAGGCGGCTCCGACTTATGCCGTTGTGGAATGCGGAGGAATCGGTTATTACGTTAACATTTCGGTGAACACGTATTCTCAGATTGGGTCTGCCCGGGAGGTGATGTTGTATCTGCATCAGATTGTCCGGGAGGATGCCCATTTGCTTTACGGTTTCTTTTCCAAGGAGGAGCGGACTGTTTTCCGGCAATTGATTTCGGTGTCCGGCATCGGGGCGAATACGGCGAGCGTGATGCTCAGTTCGATGACCGTCAATGAAATCACGGGGGCTATTATGACCGAGAACGTGAATGCCATCAAGAGCGTGAAGGGGATTGGCTTGAAGACCGCCCAGCGGGTGATTATCGAATTGAAGGACAAAGTGAATGCCGCCGATTATGCGGAGGGTGTTCCTGCTGGAACGTCATCGACCATCCGGGAAGAGGCCTTGTCTGCCTTGGTGATGTTGGGATTTGTCAAGGCGCAGGCGGCGAAGGTGTTGGACAAGATTGTTGCCGGCGGTGGAATTACCAGTGTCGAGGAGTTGATAAAGAGAGCCTTGAAGCAATTGTAGGCGTATGGATGTTGTTCCGGGTGTCGTATCCCGAAATTTATGAATGTAAGGTGTGTGTGTATGCGTAGTTGGTTGTTATTATTTCTTATAATAACTCAGGGGGTTAGCCTGTTTGCAGGGGCTTCTGTGAAGAGTGCGGATTTTTCCGGTGAAGGGACCGGGCATGCTTCTGACACCCTTTTGTTTCCTATCCGGGAGAACCGGGACAATGAAATCCGTACCGATATTCCTGCTTCCGCCTTGTTTCTGAAATTGCCCAAGAACATCAAGGATTCCATTGTTTACGACCCGATTAGCAAGCAGTATGTCGTGATGACTTTAATCGGGGACAAGTATTACTACAAGCGTCCCTATACCCAGAGCCTGAAAGAGTTGCTGGACGCGCGGATAAGGACGTCGGTTTACGAGTACAACCGGCAGCAGGAGCGTTTCGGGGACAAATACAATTTCAAGAATCTGGTGTCCGAGATTCAGTTTCTGGACAAGATATTGAGTCCGATTTTTGGCAAGGACAGAATCAAAATCGGCGTGCAGGGATCTGTGGATTTGACTTTGGGGGTCAAGACCAACAAGGTTGACAATCCGACGCTGCCTATCGATATGCGGAAGACCACGACGCTGGATTTTGACGAAAAGATTCAGTTCAATATCAACGGCAACATCGGGGATTTGGTAAATCTGGACTGGAGTTACAATACGGATGCGACTTACGATTTTGAGAATATCCTGAAACTCAACTACGAGGGCAAGGAGGATGAAATTGTCAAGAAGGTGGAAGCCGGTAATGTTTCTTTGCCCTTGCCGGGGACGTTGATATCCGGCGCCCAGAACCTTTGGGGATTCCGCACGGATTTGCAGTTTGGCAAGTTGTCCGTGTCCGCCATCTTTTCCCAGCAAAAGGGCGAATCGAAGGTCATCCAGTTGGAAAAGGGGGCGGAGAAGCAGGAGTTTGAGATTTCCGCATTGAATTACGAAACCAATCGTCATTTTTTCCTGTCCAAATATTTCCGGGATACTTATGAAGATGCCTTGAGAAGCTTGCCGGCTGTCAACAGCAGCATTTCTATCCGGAAAATAGAGGTGTGGATTACCAACAAGAGTTCCCGTTTCGACCAGGCGCGCAACATCGTCGCTTTCGTGGATTTGGGCGAAGGGCGGGGAAATATCTCCAATACTGCGGAATTTCAGGCTATCGGCACTTATCCTGCCAATGAAACCAACAATCTGTATGACCAGATGACCGCCGGTCCTTACCAGGGCATCCGGGACATCAACCAGGTATCCAGGGTGTTGGGGGGATTCCAGTCCGGACGGGATTACGAGAAGTTGGAGAATGCCCGCCTGCTGGACCCTTCGGAATATACGTTGAATGAAAAGCTGGGGTATATTTCGTTGAATACGGCATTGAATGCCGACGAGGTGCTGGCGGTGGCTTATGAATATACGGTCCGGGGAGAGGTGCATACCGTCGGTGAATTGACCTCCAATGCCTTGGCGGCTCCTTCCGCGTTGGTGGTGAAGCTGTTGAAAGGAACCACCCAGAGTCCTGCCATGCCGACTTGGGATTTGATGATGAAGAATATTTACAATATCGGAGCTTACAGTTTGAGTAGCGACGGTTTTGTCATGGATGTCCTTTATCAGAACGACCGGGCGGGAACGAGGGTGAACTATCTGCCGGACGGACAGCTGGGGGGCGAGATATTGTTGTCCGTCATGAATCTGGACAAGCTGAATTCGCAATTGGATGCCAGTCCGGACGGACGTTTCGACTACATTGACGGGGTTACGGTGTCTTCGTCCCGGGGGAGAATCATTTTTCCGGTGCTGGAACCTTTCGGTTCCTGGCTGAAAAGCCTGGGCGTGTCGGAGCGGTATGATTTTCAGGAGTTGTATGACAAGTCGCAAACCGATGCGGAACAGATTGCGGAGAAGAACAAGTATTACCAGAAAGGAAGTTACAAGTCGTCCTCTTCGTCTGAAATTTCATTGGGCGGCGCGGATATTCAGCAAGGTTCCGTCAAGGTGCTTGCCGGGGGTGTCGAACTGGTTGAAAATATAGATTACAGCGTGGATTATTCGAGGGGTGTCTTGCAGATCATCAATCAGGCGCTGCTGGAAGCCGGAACGCCGATTACCATTAAGAGCGAGGACCGTTCGTTGTACGGCATGCAGACCAAGACGCTGGTGGGAACTCATCTGGATTACAAGTTCAACGAGAAGTTCAATGTCGGTGCC
>CAYNXE010000125.1:0-3704 GCA_964400995.1 uncultured Odoribacter sp. | reverse complement strand
GGTCAATCTGGGCGAGGAGCCGATATCCAATACGATTTGGGGCTTGAATGCCACTTACGATACGGAGTCGGATTTTCTGACCACCCTGTTGAATAAGTTGCCTTTTATCCATTCAAAGACCAAATCGCATTTGACGTTTGACACGGAATTTGCGAAATTCCAGCCGGGAATGGCGAAGGGGAGCGGAGGAAATGCCTATCTGGATGACTTTGAGAACAGCAAGATGTCTTTGGACATGAAGGGAGTTACGCCTTGGAGATTGTCTTCGGTGCCGCAGGACGGGATGATTGAAGACGGCTTGCTGGACAGTCTGCCGAATGGTTATCATCGCGCCCGTTTGGCGTGGTATGTGGTGGATCCTATTTTCTACCGGATGTCGACGGCTACGCCTTCCCATATCCGTGCGGACAAGGAACAGCGTTCCAATCATTTCGTGCGGGAGATACGGCAGACCGAGATTTTCCCAAACAAGGACCTCGCCATCGGTGACGTGAATGTGATACCGGCGTTGACGGTGGCTTATTATCCGAAGGAACGCGGTCCCTATAATTTCAATGCGGGCTTGGATGCCGTGAATGCCGACGGAACGATGAAGTCGCCCCGGGAGAATTGGGGCGGTATGATGCGGAGCATCAGCACGAGCGATTTCGAGGCAGCCAACGTGCAGTACATCGAAATGTGGCTGATGGATCCTTTTGTGTACAATTCCCAGCATACGGGCGGAGATGTTTATTTTGACCTGGGCAATGTGTCCGAAGACATTTTGAGGGACGGGCGCAAGGCGTTTGAGAACGGCTTGCCGACCGGACTGGAGCAAAACAATGTGGATTGGAGCGCCTGGGGAAAGATTCCTGCCGTGCAGTCTGTCACGGACGGATTTGACAACAACAACCAGTCCCGGAGGTATCAGGATGTGGGTCTGGACGGATTGAGCGACGAGGAGGAGCGGGTGTTTTATGCCGATTATCTGGAAAATCTGAGGGTCCTGTACGGTGAAAATTCAAAGGCATACCGGGATGCGTGGGATGACCCTGCCGGTGACAATTACCATTTTTTCAGAGGCTCCGATTTCGACGCACAGGAAACGCCGGTGCTGGAACGCTACAAACGGTATAACGGCACCGAGGGCAACTCGCCGACGGCGGAAATGTCCCCGGAGTCTTATCCGACGGCGGCAACCAATTTGCCGGATGTGGAAGATATCAATGGCGACAATACGCTGAATGAAACGGAGTCTTTTTTCCGTTATCATCTGCACCTGGAGCCCAAGGAGATGAAGGTTGGAGAGAATCACATCACGGACGTGGTGACCGCATGGGTGGAGCTGCCCAACGGCAATGTCGATTCTGTCCGCTGGTATCAGATAAAAATCCCCATCAGCCAGCCCAGCAGCACTCATAATGCTCCGGATTTGAAATCCGTGCGTTTCATGCGTATGTTTCTGACGGGCTTTGAGGACAGCATTGTCATGCGTATGGCGAGCCTGGATTTGGTGAGGGACAATTGGCGCAAGTATGAGGATAAAATTGATGACGAGCAGTTGGTTGTCGAAACCGACGGTTTCGAGGTGTCGGTGGTCAATCTGGAGGAGAATGCTTCCCGTACCCCGGTCAATTATGTCATGCCTCCCGGCATTGAGCGGGTTGTCGATGCGACCAATCCTCAGCTCCGGGAGTTGAACGAGCAGGCGATGGCATTGAAGGTGCGGAACCTGAAAGCGGATGATGCACGGGCGGTTTACAAGATGTTCGGCAAGAATCTTTTGCGCTATAAGACATTGAAGATGGACGTCCATGCGGAGGCGGCGGGGAATATGCCTTTGGAGAATGACGAGCTTGCCTTGTTTATCCGCCTGGGGAATGACAATCGTTCCAATTATTATGAGTATGAAGTGCCTTTGAAGCTGACCGCTCCGGGCTATTACAGCATGGACGAGAACGGACGGGAGGCGGTATGGCCCGAAGCCAACAGGGTGGAATTGCCGTTGAGCTGGTTGCAGACCTTGAAACAGAAACGGAACACCGAACAGCGTCTGGCGAACGGCGAGATAAATTATTCGGACGTGTATCAACTGACGGCGGGTGAATTGGGAGAGGAGGTTTCCATTGAGAAGGCGAATCATTTGCTGAAGGTGAAGGGAAAGCCTACGCTTGCCGATGTGAAAAACATCATGATCGGTGTGCGGAACAAGGCGACGGGCGAACGGTCGGGGGATGTCTGGGTGAATGAGTTGCGCTTGTCCGATTTCGACAACAAGGGCGGATGGGCTGCCAATGCCCGCGTGACCTTGAAGTTGGCGGACGTGGCAACGTTCAGTTTTGCTGGAAGCAGGATGACTCCCGGCTTCGGAAGTCTGGAGCAGCATGCCAGTGAGATTGAACGGAAGGATTTCCGTTCCATTGATTTCTCGACCAGTGTGGAGTTCGGCAAGTTGTTCCCGGAGAACTGGCGGTTGCGGATACCGATGTATTATGCTTATTCCCGTCAATCCACCTTGCCGGAATATGACCCGACGGATACGGATATTCCCCTGGACATTGCCTTGAAGAATGCCGCCGATAAGCGGATGAAGGATTCTATCAGGCACAATGCCGAGGATTATATGATGCGGAAGAGCTTGAATTTCACCAATGTCGGTTTCGAGAGCAAGGATGGCAAGTCGCATCTTTTCTCGTTGGCGAACCTGACCCTGACTTATTCCTTTAACAAGTCGTATGCGCGGAATGTGAACATGGAAAGGGATTTGGAGAAGAATTACCGGGGATTGGTGAGTTATATTTACAACGGCATGCCGGCTATTGTGGAGCCGTTTAAAAATTCAAAGTCTTTGAGTTCGAAATACCTGCGTGCCATCAAGGATTTCAATTTTTACTATATGCCTTCGATGTTGTCCGTGACGTCGGACATCACCCGGAATTACAGGGAGGTGCTGACCCGCAACCTGGACAATCCGGATTATTTGATTTCTCCCACTTACGACAAGGATTTCATGTGGAACCGGAATTATGCTTTCAAGTTCAATCTGACCAAGGGTTTGGCGGTGGAGTTCAATGCCGCCGCTCAGGCGAGGATTGACGAACCGGAGGGCATTGTGGACAAGCAGCGGAATCCGGAAAGGTATCAGCAGTGGAAGGATACGGTTTGGAACAATATTTTGGACGGCGGGCGTCCGGTCAATTACAATCATGATTTCACGGTGGATTATACGGTGCCTATCAATAAGTTGCCGTTTTTGGACTGGACTTCGATGCGGTTGGCTTACAGCGGCAGGTATGATTGGCAGGCGGCTCCTTTGACCAAGGATTCCACCAATCTGGGAAATGTCATCCGGAATGCGAGTTCGTTGCAGATGAACACTTCTTTGTCGCTGACAACGCTGTATAACAAATCGAAATTTTTGCGGGAGATGACTCGTCCCCAGCGCAGGCAGAGGGGCAAGACCGTGAGGTTCGAGAAAGGCATGGAGCATCTGCGGGAGAATGAGGCGGTGCTTGTCAGACATCGGTTGAAGACCGAGGACATAAAGGCCCGGTTGACGTCCGCCGAGGGCAGGAATGTGAAACTGGATTACGAGAATGTGGGCAGGAACAAGATACGGATTAATCCTTCGGAGACCTTGGAAAAAGGAAAATTATCGGTGACGGGTACTCAGAATCCCAATTCCGGAGCGGGGAATGCCGTGGCACGTTTTTTTGTCGGCATAT
>CAYNXE010000124.1:0-6863 GCA_964400995.1 uncultured Odoribacter sp. | reverse complement strand
ACGACAACGCCTATCCGTGGCTGATTAGTACGTTTATCCCCATCGGCCTCAAAGGCTTGGTGCTGGCAGCCCTGGCGGCAGCCATCGTTTCGTCACTGGCATCCATGCTGAACTCCACATCCACCATCTTCACGATGGACATCTACAAGCCTTACATCAACCAGGAAGCCTCACAGACCAAATTGGTCAACGTGGGCCGTCTCACGGCGGGCATCGCGTTGGTCATCGCCGCATTACTGGCTCCCCTGTTGGGTGGCATCGACCAGATGTTCCAATACATTCAGGAATATACCGGTCTGGTAAGCCCGGGTATCCTTGCCGTATTCCTTATGGGGTTGTTCTGGAAGAAAGCGACCAACAAAGGTGCCATTTGGGGAGTATTGTGCTCCATTCCCATCGCATTGCTTTTCAAATTACTGCCTTTTGAAATGCCTTTCATGGACCAGATGTTCTACACCTGCATCCTGACCATCGTCATCATTTTCATGGTCAGCCTGAGCACCTGCCCGACAGACGACGACCCGAAAGCCATTAAACTGACTTCGGATATGTTCAGGACAGATAAGATTTTCAACATCTGCGCTTACGTCATCTGCGTCCTGCTGGCAGTGATTTACACCATTTTCTTCTAAGAAATAAACTCCCGAACGGGGAAAAAACGAACCCTAAAAGCCTTTTCGCTTTTAGGGTTCATTTCTTTTACAAATAGCTTTTCAAACGCTTGGCATTTTTCATTTCCTTCAATTTGCGAATCGCCTTGGACTTCACCTGTCTGACCCTCTCGCTGGTCAATCCCAATTTCGTGCCTATCTCTTCCAGAGACATGGGAGAATTGTCGTCCAGTCCGTAATACATCTTTAAAATCAAAGCCTCCCGTCCGGAAAGCAGGACAAACGAACGTTCAATATCCGTTTTCAAGGAATCCTGGTTCATCAAAGTCTCCGGCCCCGCAATAGACGGCTCAGAGGCGATGTAAATATCATACAGCGACACGGACTCTTCATCCATTGTCAAGGGAGCATCCATTGAAAGCGGCTTGTGCGCGATTTTCAGATTTTCCTTCACATCCTCCGAAGCCACATCCATTTTCTCGGCAACCTCCTCCTCGGTCGGTTCCCGCTGAAACTCCTGCTCCAGGACCGTATAACAATGGTTCACCTTATTAATCATGCTGATTTTATTCAACGGTAAACGTATCAGCCGAGCATGTTCGGCAATCGCCTGCAAGATAGCCTGACGGATCCACCACACGGCATAGGAAATAAACTTAAAGCCCTTCGTCTCATCGAAACACTCAGCAGCCTTTATCAGCCCTAAATTTCCCTCGTTTATCAAGTCGCCCAAAGTCAATCCGTGATTCTGGTATTGCTTGGCGACAGAAACGACAAAACGCAAATTGCCCGAAATCAATTTCTCTCTTGCCACCTGATCACCCGTCCGGGTTCTCTTGGCCAAATCAGCTTCCTCTTCAGGCGACAGCACACGAATCTTGCCGATTTCCTGAAGGTATTTTTCCATGGCATACGACTCACGCCCGGTAATCTGCTTGGTTATTTTAAGCTGTCTCATATATTGGATTGTTTAGCCGTTTATAAAATTAAAAAAATTTCATCAAAAAGGCAAGGCCCTCCTGAACATTTCTTCATACCTCTTTTCATACGCTCACAAAAGACGATAGTTTCAGTATGCCGAATAAAAAAAGCGACTTTTGTTTGGAGACACGAAAAAATTGCCTACTTTTGCAGTCCAAAGTGAGAAAATAATGATAAAATATAGTTACCATGAAACGGACATTTCAACCCTCAAACACTAAAAAAAGAAACAAACACGGTTTCAGAGCCAGAATGGCAACTGCAGGAGGTAGAGCAGTATTGGCGAGAAGAAGAGCCAAAGGAAGAAAAAAACTGAGCGTATCTGACGAACACAGACACAAATCATAAATTCCTTACAGATATAAGAAAGCTGCTGCACAAGCAGCTTTTTTTATAGGAAACAATAGCTTAACTTTGTCTGAGCGAAATAACACGCCAATGGAAAAAGAGCCGCAAAAAATAAGAGGCATTGAACAACTGCTGGCCATCGCCGGCTCGAACCTGAATATCCTGGAAGAGGAAGTGGATATGAAAGTCCAGCAGGAGTATTTCAGACTGGCGCACGAACTCAGCCAAAAAGCCGATGCCAATCCCGACATCAAAAAAGAATACCTGGAACGCATCAACGACCTGTTCGACGAAGACACGGACACCGAGGTCAAGAAAAGGATGCTGGTCGTTTTAGCCAACGTGGCAGATGTTGCCGTGTACCGGACCATCGAAAGTTTCTCCAAACAAGCCTCACCGCTGCAAAAATGGGCGGTCATCGCCCTGCAGCAATCCCGAATGCTGTTGCAATCCTCGCTTTTGGACGATCCCGGAGTTTTCATTTCCACCGGATTAGGCGGCCAGGGAATGCTTTTACGCTATTTTTGCGTCTTTTTCAACCGGAAGCCTGGCGAACTTCCCGCTTTCCAGCAAAACACCTTGAAAAACGAACTGGAAACAGTCATCCGCAAAGCCGAAGGCAACATAGAAAGCATCGAATTCAAGCAGGATTTCACCATTGCGCTCCTATTGCTGCCTTTGCAAACGGACTTGCAAGACCTGTTTGCCGGCCTTATCGACGAATGTAATCTGTACGGAAATTTCCTGCACGAGAACATCATCATCACCAACGTCAAAAAATTGACGGAAAACGAAATATACCAACTGCTGCACAACCGCAATCCCCGGCTTTCGATCAAATAGCGAAACGCAACTGCACCGTGAGGTCATACAAGCGGTTTCCCTCCACCTTGGTCACCCCCGAACTTATGGAATCCCGACCAGGGTAGATGACAAAACCGGTTTTCAAATAACAAGTCAGGTGTTTCAGCGGTTTCCAGTTCAGATTCAGATAAGTGCGAAAACCCTTCCCCATAAAAGCCGGAAAAGAATAGCCATACAGCACATTGTTCTCATAGGCGTATATCCTGGACTGATAGGAATCCGTCCTAAACCAAGCCGCACGATACTGCATCTTCAGACCGACTTTGCGAGGGGCATAAATCAAATCCTGATAAAGCATATACCCCCGCTCCTTCACCGATGCTTTCCGGTAACGGGACATGCTGCACCTCGTCCGCAATTCCACCTGTTTGTTCGGCGAATAATTCAACTGGTAACGAAACTCGCCCTTCCCCCGGTTCACAGAGGTACCCCCTTTCAGGTCTTCGGGACGCACCTCATGTTTATACCGCAAGGCATGCTCGAATCGCCCGTGCCGATAAGCCGCCTGCGACAGCACTTCCCAGCCGGAACCCGGCAAAGTCGCCCCGTAGCGGGGACTGAAAAAATGGAACCAGTCGTAATAAACATTCAGCTTCAGGTTCTTCAACGGACTCGCATCCACTCCGCAATACACGCCCTCTTCGTTGGAGGTATTGGAATACTCCCCGAAACCGGAGGCATAATGCGAAACATAACGTTTGTCGTACCTGCGATACAAGACACAGACGGACGCCCAGGACAAACTGCTCCGCAATCCGTCGACGGTCGCCCAGGCTCCGCAGTCGCTCCGCGCCGTCTCGCCGAACAGATAAAGTCCCCGCCAGGAAGTTTTATAATCCAGGCTGACCAGCCAGCGGTTAGCCCCCCTGTCGTTATACTGCTGATAAATGCGGTCGCCCGGGACAAGCGGCGGCGAGAAATCATAATACAATACGTTCAGACCCGTTCTGAAAAAACGGGTATTCAAGCGGGAGGACACCCCGACCGTCCTCTCCCTCAAAGCGTGTTTCTTCAAGCATTCCGAACGGTTCCGGTGGTATCCGGTCTCTAGCAAAGACACCGACAAGAAATCCTCATCGGACAACGTATCCGCACGCACGACATTGCCGTCGGTCTTCTTCTGCGAAAAAAACAGGTCGGTCGTAAGCCCTTCCATCCACCCTACAGACAAGGCGGCACCCCTCAGATAACCATTCTCGTCCGTAGAGGTATAAGGAGTAAAACCTTTGCCCGACTTCTCGTTCCCGACAGCCATTTCGGATTTGCCGGAAGCAAAACCGCCCCAGGCAAGCAATCCCTGTCCCCATTGCACCCGGTAGTCCCCGAGGATGAATTGCCGGACCAAGCGATGGGAAGAAAAAGCGACATGGGCGGACAAGAAATCAAAGCCGGTTTTCTGGTAACGGGTGAAATACGCCTCACCAGGGTCATTCTCCAGCACAAGCCCCGCCTGCCAATGATCACCGTAATTCAACTTGTATTTCACCAACGTGCCCAGATTCGGTCCCCGGAAACGGCTTTCCAGCTTTCGCTCATACTCTTTCTTCTTGTCAAAATCATCCAGCACATACAGTTTGTATCCCTCCTGGCGAGGCAACGTCGTCCGGACTTTCGCCAAAAGCTCCTGCTTCATACCTTTCCGGGCAGTCTGCCCCCCCACCTTTCGCACCCGTTCACCCAAGGTAATGAAAGGAGAGAGGTTTTCCACATCCTTTGGGCTTATCCCCGGTACCCACAACAACTCGTTCACGTGGAGAAAATTTCCGTATTTCTTCCGAAAAGCCAGCAACTGGTCTATCTGGCTGTCGGACAACAGAAACAACATTTTCAGGGAATCAAAATCAGCCGTATTTATATTCAGCGGAGAAGCCGCCAGTTGCAGCAAGGTGTTTACCATTTCTTCATAATTCTCCTCGCTGCTTTCAATGCTGTTGTTCTCCAGCAATTTCTCGATGTCGGGCAGATTCTGCGCCACGCTCCCGCCATACAAACCCGCCAATAGAAACAATAAAAAAAAGGCATGGTATTTCATCGTGTTTATTCAAAGCAGGGCGCCTCACTGACAGGCCGGATCACGCAACAATCAGACAGCAACCCAAAACAAATCATTCATCCTGTTTTAGCAACCAATTTTGTTCGACACACTCATGTTACCAAATTTATAAAATTTTAACCGAATAGCCAAGCCCCAAATCCCTGTTTCATAAAAAAAAGGTTGGCTATTTCCAGCCAACCTTCAGTAAATCGTCCCAAAAAGATTCCGCTTAATTCGTCTTGAAATCGTACTTCACTTCCGCCAAATCCCGATTTGCCTCCACGATCTTTTTCTTCAAAGAAGCCTTGAACTCAACCATCTTCTGTTTCAAAGCGGCATCCCCGACTGCTAACATCTGCACGGCAAGGATTCCGGCATTCATCGCCCCGTTTATGGCAACCGTCGCCACCGGTATTCCCGGAGGCATCTGGGTAATCGCCAAAAGCGCATCCATCCCGCCCAGCGAAGCATTGATGGGCACTCCGATAACCGGCACCGGTGTCATGGCCGCGATAACCCCCGGAAGATGAGCCGCCATTCCCGCTCCGGCAATGATGACCTCTATCCCCCTGTCGGCGGCGTGTACAGCAAATTCCTCGACCTCTGCCGGCGTCCGGTGAGCCGACAAGGCGTTCATTTCAAAAGGGATACCCATATCGTTCAGCACTTTCGCCGCCTTTTCCATTATCGGCAGGTCGGAAGTACTTCCCATAATAATACTTACTCTTGGATTCATGAATGATGTGTTTTTAATCTATACGTGGCACAAAAGTAAATATAATCCGGCTTACCCCTCCATATCTGCTCCAAAAATATTATTTTTGTTCGGCTTAACTCCCGATTTGCAAGGAGAGCCGATTGTTGCACCGATATGTTCTAAACATGGGAAACATCACCTTACACGACAAGACATTCCGTCCCTTCATCAAAGCCGCCGACATCGACAAGGCGATTGCCGACATGGCAGCCCGGATGAACAGCGATTTGCAAGAGGAGCGTCCCCTGTTCCTGAGCATACTGAACGGAGCATTCATGTTTACCGCAGACCTGATCAAACAAATCACCGTTCCGGGCACCCAAATCAGTTTTGTGAAAACAGCTTCGTATTGCGGCACCCGATCTTCCGGTGAAATCAAGGAATTAATCGGTCTGACGGAAAACATCGCAGGACGCACCGTGGTCATCCTGGAAGACATCATCGACTCCGGACGCTCCATGAATCACCTGCTGGAATACCTGAAGAACAAACATCCGAAACAGGTGCTTGTGGCAACGTTGTTTTACAAGCCCCAGGCAATCGTGGTCCCCGTGCCCGTTCATTACCAAGGCATCGAACTGGGCAATGAATTTGTGGTGGGACGCGGACTGGATTATGACGGACTGGGTCGGAACTATCCGGATCTTTATATCCTGAACACTTGATTTTGTTTTAACCTTTATTGCAATTAGATTATGGCTTCTACGAATTTTGTGGATTATGTGAAAACCTTTTGCCGAAGCGGTGCCGGCGGACGAGGTTCCGCACACTTGCACCGGGACAAACGCACCATCAAAGGAGGTCCCGACGGAGGCGACGGAGGCAGAGGCGGACACGTGCTGATTCGTGGAAACCGAAACTACTGGACGT
Organism: uncultured Odoribacter sp.; assembly: GCA_964400995.1. Taxonomy (GTDB): domain Bacteria; phylum Bacteroidota; class Bacteroidia; order Bacteroidales; family Marinifilaceae; genus Odoribacter. Next base: position 397 of record CAYNXE010000124.1, on the reverse strand, counting down.
TAATTCACCTCAAATACAAGCGCCACATTTTCGCCGGAGACGGTGAGAACGGCAGCGAAAACCGGAGTTCCGGGGCAAACGGCGAAGACGTCGTCATCGAAGTTCCGTTGGGAACCGTTGCCCGGGATGCGGAGACCGGCGAAACCATTTGCGAAATCACGGAGGACAACGAAACCCACATCCTGGTCAAAGGAGGACGGGGAGGATTGGGCAACTGGAATTTCAAGTCGGCGACCAACCAGACCCCCCGCTATGCGCAACCCGGTGAACCGCGTATGGAACGCTCCGTCATTCTGGAATTGAAAGTGCTGGCGGATGTCGGACTCGTCGGTTTTCCGAATGCCGGAAAATCCACCTTGCTGTCGGTCGTTTCCGCAGCCAAACCGGAAATCGCCAA
>CAYNXE010000123.1:0-6999 GCA_964400995.1 uncultured Odoribacter sp. | reverse complement strand
TATCTTCTACAAAAAATCATCCAATTTGAAAAAAAACAACAAAACATTTGCACAAACCATTTTTTGTACCTATCTTCGCACCGCTTTTGAATGAAGCACGGACTCGTAGCTTAATGGATAGAGCACTTGGTTACTGCCCAAGAGGTTGTGGGTTCGACTCCCGCCGAGTTCACGGAATCAACAAGCAAATCAAAGCAAACTCCTGAAAACTAACATTTTCGGGAGTTTTTCTTTTTATAGGCAATGAACTCCATATAAAATAAAATCATTAATTTTGCCATCGTGAATATAGAGTCTATCAGAGATTATTGCCTGTCATTGCCTATGACAAGCGAGGACATGGCTTTCGGCGACGAGTATCTGTTGTTCAGAGTATGCGACAAGATATTCGCCTGCTACGGTTTTATGCGCGAGGATTATTTCGTGCTAAAAGCCGATCCCGACCAGGCCTTGGATTTTCGCGACCGCTATCCCGAAATCGAACCGGCATGGCATTGGAACAAAAGGTACTGGAATCAAGTGCGTCTAAACGGCAATCTTTCCGATGATTTCATCAAATCTTTGATTCGTAACAGCTTTGCAGAGGTTGTCAAGAAACTGCCGAAACGAATCAAAGCGGAACATCCTGAAATCTGTAAAACAAATGGGTGCTAAACAGCAGCAAAACATCCCGGTGATACCTCTTTCCTCGCTTTCCGACAGCAGTTTTATGCTACGCCCCGCCGGAGCAAGACAGGTCGTATGGCATCACCCTCACCGCGATGATTACTATATGTTTGGCGTGATGCTGTCCGGAAAACAAATGCTTTCTGTGGATTTTCGGGAGCTAACCATTGCAGAGCATCAAGCAATCATCGTATCTCCAGGGCAAGTACACATACCGGTCGGAGGTGTCGCACCCGACGGTTTTGTCATCGCTTTCGCACCCGAATCCCTTACCGAATCCGAAATAGCGCTGATTGAGGAATATTCGCTCAAGCCCTCATCTTTAACATTAAGCGGAGAAGATTTCGATGATGTAAAATCCCTTTACCATATTCTTCTGCGCAGGACCAATCGGGGAACCAAAGTTGAGTTCTCGATAGCATCGGCGATCAAAGGAATCGTATTGCAACAAATCGGAAAAAACGGAAAGGCAATCCCCGGCCGTTACAAACGGTTGACCATCGACTTTAGAAATCTGCTCAAAGAAAACATCAGAAGCGAAAAGCACCCTTCGGCATACGCCACCAAGCTCAATGTATCCGGAGTATATCTCAACGAAGCGATAAAAAACGCAACAGGTATGAGCGCGAGCAGCTACATCGCTTCATTTGCCATGCTCATTGCCAAACGTGAACTAGCCTATACCAACCGCACGGCACAGGAAATAGCCTACGAACTCGGTTATGAAGACTATACTTATTTTTCCCGACAATTCCGCAAACAGACAGGTATGAGTCCGAGAGCATTCCGGCAGAAATACCTTGAATAGTCCAACTATTGCCTTGAATCTGTCTTGTTCCCGCAGGGAAAACACCGTTACTTTGTCATAAAAAACAATGAGCATAACAGACCGACTTCGCGCTCGTCATCAGACGGCATACATCCGCCTCAATCCTCGTAACTGCATCGCATGCTGGGAGTGCATCGCCTCCTGCCCCAAAGATGTATTGGGTAAAATCGATTTCCTCGGCCACCGCCATGCCAAAATCAAAAACGGAAACGCCTGCATCGGTTGCAAGAAATGCCTCCGCGCCTGCCAGCACAATGCGATTGCCACTGCGCCTCCTGCATCCGCACTCGGTAGTCCCCGATAAAAGCAAGCTCCTATAAAGACTGGATGCTGTCCCTGTATTGTTTTAACTCATTTTCAGCCCTGTTTTTTAAAGCCGCCTCCAATTTCATAAGTATGCTGATTTTATCATCAGGGAGGATGCCGACAAACGGCACGGTATTGGACACCGTATTTCCCAACAGGGTTGTTCTTATATGAAGCCTGGAAATAAACGTCCGCAGTTCCAACAACCTCTCGCGTTCGGAGGCTTCCACAAAATCCCCGCGCCGTACTTCCCCGTACAATTCAGATTCGGGGAATACGGTCAATGACACAAAATTTATGGTAAAGGGGTGTAATTGATTGAATACATCGGCTGTACGGATAGCATTCCGCTCTCCCCTGTTTTTGCCCGCAAGTCCTGTCAAGTACACCAGATGATAGCGGATATTAGCTTCTTCCAGTTTTTTGCATTGCTCGAGCACATCACTGGCAGTGTACCCCTTGTTCATCGCTGCCAACGTATCATCATCCCCCGACTCCGTTCCGATGCTGATACTGTCAAAGCCCAAGTGACGCAGATTCTTCAATTCCTCAATGCTCTTCAGCTTAATGTCCGAAATCCGGGCAAACATACCGATGCTTTCACAATGACGAAGAGATTTCCGGATGAGCAGTCCCAAATCCAACAACCTGTTATAACTCAAAGCAAATGGATTAGCCCCTGTCAAAAATACACGCCGGGCTCGAGGTTGGTAGTTCCGTATCACTTTCAAATCTTCCTCTATTTCCGTCAGTGGGGACAAACGGAAAGCAGTCCCGTGATACAAACTGCAAAATTTGCACTTGTTGTAAGTGCATCCGGCAGTGACTTGCAGAAGTTGAGAGTTCGCCTCGTAGGGCGGTCGCCATACCTGGCCCGTAAAATGCAATAGTCCCATATAATTATAAATTAAGCACTTGGTATCGGTTATTTTCTATATTTTTGCAGGACGAAGTTAGGCGGTTCTTTTTAAACAAAGAAGAACTAACCTGTTTGTCAGCCGCTTACGATTGAGTTAGTTTTACTCAATACCAATATGCTTGAGGGCAAAAAAAATGCGAAAAAAATTAGATTACGAATATTGTCCAGCCTCCCCTATGCTGGAATGGATGGGTGACAAATGGGCTTTGGTCATCTTGTTGCAGTTGCACGAAAACGGAGTGCTGCGTTTCAACGAACTGTACAAAACCATACCTTCCCTATCGGAAAAGATGCTTTCTGCCGTTTTGCATTCATTGGTAACAGACGGATTGGTCAATCGAAAAGCCTATCCTTCCATCCCTCCAAAAGTGGAATATAGCCTGTCCGAATTAGGCAAGTCTTTCATCCCTCATTTGATACAACTGAAGCAATGGGGACAAGAAAACTTTGAAGCCATTATGAAAAACAGACGGAAAAACAAGCATTAAAGATGGCTTTTAAATTTCATTTCTCATAAAACTCGATAGGAAGACCGTCCGGGTCCTGAAAAAACACGAATCTTCTGGAAGTGTATTCATCCATACGAATCTCTTCGTGGGCGACCTGCTTGCGCTCAAGTTCCCTGACAGCCTGGTCAATGTCATCCACCTCGAAAGCCAAGTGTCGCAGACCGGCAGCCTCAGGGTGCGTGGGGCGCTTGGGCGGACAGGGAAACGAAAACAACTCAATGATATAATCGCCGTTCAGTGCCAAATCCGTCTTATAGGAATCACGCCCGGCACGATAGTGTTCTGCCACAATTGTCAACCCCAGCACATCGGTGTAGAAGTCGAGGCTTCTCTTGTAGTCGGAACAGATGACGGCGATATGGTGTACTTTATTCAGTTTCATTGCAATATATCTTGTTCAACCAATTCCAGGCGCCTGACGATGGAATGTGGTTTGAGCAGAGTACCAGGTTAAAGCACCGCATTGGCTCCAATCCGGCAACCGTCGCCGACCAACGCCCCGAACTTACGCATCCCCGTACATATCCGTTCACCGTTATGACGCACAAAAAATAACTTTTAACTTTACAAACTTTATGAACTTTACAAACTAAATCACTGGTAGGCTTCTTCTATATCCTGCTTGTAGTTGTATCCCCTACGCTTGTAGATGTCCAACTGATGACGCAGGCGTTTCAGGAAAGCGTCCAGATTCTTCTTTTCCGGCTCCGTCCACTGTATCTCGCACAAGGCGGCGATACGCGGCATCATCTGCCATTCCATTTTCACGCTGTCTTTCGTCCATTCCGTCCAGATACATCCCTGCGCTCCGATGATGTTCTGCCTCTCCTGCTCGGTCAGCGTATCTGCCACCGGTTCGAAATTATACACGCGAGCCACGCTGTTCACGCCCGTCAACTGGTTGTTTCTCGGGTTACTCAGGTAAAGATACATAATCGGAGTGATAATCGTCTTGTGATTCAACTGTGCCGACTTGATACCGGCCTTTACACTGGTCCACGCCATGATGGTCGAAGTCGCCGTCGGATGTCCTTCCAGGATTTCATCCCAGCCCAGCATCTTCCGTCCGCGGGCATTGATGACCTTCTCCACTTCTCCCATGAAATAAGTCTGCAACTGGTTCTCCTTCGTATGGCCGGGGGTTGCCTTCAAGCGCAACTCCCGAATTTTAGCCTGGCATTTCGGACAAGCCTTCCAACGTACTTTCGGACACTCGTCCCCGCCGATATGGATGTATTCCGACGGGAAAATATCCATGATTTCCTCCAGTACGTCCTTCGCGAACTGAAGCGCCTTCGGATTTCCTCCGCACAACACGTCTTCCAATACGCCGAAACGGGTAGCCACTTCATACGGTCCGCCCGTACATCCCAGCTCCGGATAAGAAGCCAACGCCGCCAGCATGTGACCCGGCATATCGATTTCGGGAATCACGGTAATAAAACGTTCTGCCGCATAGCGTACAATTTCCTTGGCCTCTTCCTGCGTATAAAAACCGCTGACCGGTACGCCGTCATACTCTTTGGAACCGGGAGCCGTAATCGTCTCCTTCCGGTAAGAGCCCACTTTCGTCAATTCGGGATATTTCTTGATTTCAATGCGCCAGCCCTGATCCTCCGTCAGATGCCAGTGGAAATAGTTGATGTTGTGCAGAGCCAGCATATCAATAATCTCCTTCAAATAATCGACAGAGAAAAAGTGTCTGCCCACGTCCACCAGGAATCCCCGGTAACCGAAACGCGGATAATCCTTTACGGTTCCGGCAGGCAAAGAAACCAATGCCTCTCCACCCGTCAAAGGCAACGCCTTGTAAATCGTCTGAATGCCGTAAAATACAGCCGCTTCCGTCGCTCCTTTCAACGTCACGCCGTCCGCATCCACGCTCAATTCATACCCTTCCGGATGCGCAATGCTCTCGTCCACCGCCAGCACAATCCGGTTCTTACCCTTTGTGCAGGCCGAAACCTTCACTTCCGTTCCGCTCGCCTCTTGGATATAGGATGCCAGAAAACGGGCGGTACGCTCCAGTTTCTCATTTCCTTCCGGATAACATACCTGCGTCGATGATTTGATGACAAAAGGAGCAGCGTCCGCTACCTCCTCGATTTCCTGCGGAAGAGGGATGACATGAAAATCTCCCGTTTCCACTCTCTTTTCCGTACAAGCCACGGCTCCCCATACGAGAAAGCACACAGCCAGCTTTTGCAAATAGATACTCTTCATGGTGTATTAAAATTAAACCTGTCAGCACATACATATTTGACAAATATACACATTTCCGGGGAATTGTAAAAATAGTATAACTTCATCGGTTTCGACATTGGGATTATCCATATATTTCCGCTATCTTTGACCGCATATAATATACATTATCTAATAAAATCATGACTGAAAAAATCCAACAAACCCTTAGAGATTCGGCGGCTGCCCGGTGGACAGTGCTCCTATTCCTGGCTTTCGCCATGTTCTGTTCCTATATTTTTATGGACATCCTTTCTCCGATAAAGGACCTGATGCAATCCACACGCGGTTGGGATTCAACGGCTTTCGGTACGATGCAGGGCTCAGAAACCTTCCTGAACGTGTTTGTTTTCTTCCTGATTTTCGCCGGCATCATCCTGGACAAAATGGGCGTGCGCTTCACGGCCATTCTTTCCGGCATCGTGATGCTCATCGGCGCCACGCTGAACTGGTATGCCGTAACGACCGCCTTTCAGGGCAGCGGACTGGAAGCCTGGTTTAACAACAACCTGAATTACATCCCCGGTTTCGACGAATTGGGCATCTCCCCTTTCTATCGCGGTATGCCCGCCTCCGCCAAGTTTGCCGCCGTGGGCTTTATGATTTTCGGGTGCGGCGTGGAGATGGCAGGCATCACGGTTTCCCGCGGTATCGTTAAATGGTTCCAAGGGCGTGAAATGGCTTTGGCAATGGGTTCCGAAATGGCACTGGCACGTCTGGGTGTCGCCACCTGTATGATTTTCTCACCGGTGTTCGCCAAACTGGGCGGAACCCCTGATGTTTCCCGCTCGGTCGCTTTCGGGGTTATCCTGCTGTTCATCGCCCTCATCATGTTTATCGTCTACTTCTTCATGGACCAGAAACTTGACGCACAAACCGGTGAAGCCGAAGAAAAAGACGACCCGTTCAAAATCAGCGACCTGGGAAAAATCCTTTCCAGCAGCGGCTTCTGGTTGGTTGCCCTGCTTTGCGTACTCTACTACTCCGCCATTTTCCCGTTCCAGAAATATGCGGTAAATATGTTGCAATGCAACCTAACGTTCACCACGGTTGACCCCAATTCCTTCTGGGCGACCAATACGGTAACCATCATCCAATATTGCATCATGCTCATCGTGGCAGCAGCTGCTTTTGCGAGCAACTTTTCAAAAAACAAAAACACAAAATACGGATTGCTGGCAGTAGCCGTAGTCGCCCTGGTAATTTTCTGCTATATGGGTTATATGCGCCAAAGCGCAGAAACCGTGTTTGCCGTGTTCCCGCTGCTGGCGGTAGGCATCACGCCTATCCTGGGCAACTATGTAGACCATAAGGGAAAAGCAGCTTCGATGCTGGTCATCGGTTCCGTGTTGCTGATTCTCTGCCACCTGACGTTCGCTTTTGTCCTGCCCGCTTTCAAGGGCCGATTTTCTCCCCTGCCTCCCTTGCTTCTTTCATCATCTGGTTATAATCCCTGACAGCTTTTTCGCGCGCCTCATATTCCATCTGCATCTGTTTGTCCTGGCTGATGTTCTGCAGTCTTTTGTAAG
>CAYNXE010000122.1:0-7029 GCA_964400995.1 uncultured Odoribacter sp. | reverse complement strand
GCGGCAGCCTTGATGCCGTTGATGCAAAGCACGTCGGCAAGTTCTTCCACTTTCTTGCGGCTCAAGCAATAGATGATACCGGATTTGCCCTCGTGATTCTTGATGAATTTGATGATATCCTTGGTCACATCCCCTTGTTTGGGGCGTACTTCATAATACAGGTTGGTGCGGTTGAAAGAAGATTTGAAAACCTGAGCGTCCATCATGTTCAGGTTTTTCTGGATATCGTTCTGTACCTTTGGGGTGGCGGTCGCTGTCAGGGCGATAATCGGGGCTTTCCCGATGGCTTCGACAATCGGCCTGATTTTCCGGTATTCCGTCCGGAAATCATGTCCCCATTCGGAGATGCAATGGGCTTCATCGACGGCGAAAAAGGAAATCTTTATTTTTTTCAGAAATTCCACGTTGCTTTCTTTGGTCAGCGATTCGGGGGCCACATAAAGCATTTTGGTCTTGCCGGCAAGGATGTCTTCCTTCACGCTTTGAATCTCGTTCTTGGTCAGCGAGGAATTCAGGAAGTGAGCGATTCCTTCGGACTCCGAAAAAGAACGCATGGCATCCACCTGGTTTTTCATCAAGGCGATCAGGGGCGATATGATGATGGCCGTGCCTTCCAGCAGCAATGCGGGCAACTGGTAGCACAAAGATTTTCCGCCGCCTGTCGGCATCAATACGAACGTATTGTTTCCTGCCAATACGTTTTTGATAATGGCCTCCTGATTTCCCTTAAAATGATCAAAACCAAAATACTCTTTCAATTTGGCATGTAAATCAATCTGCAATCCCATTGTATATCCTAATTTTTCGCACACCTTTTTTCAAGGAGTTGCAAATTTATAACTTAATTCGAATGAACAAACAAAATGACGCCATTAAATGTTATCGTGTTGTTCAGACACATGAATGATAAAATTTTGGTACTTTTGTCCTCTAAAGTTATAGTAAAAAAAATTTGTGACAATATATTTTTCTGAATTTTTTGGCATAAATATTGTCTATTAATTTCGTAAATTGTTTTCATGTTTTAAAGAAATAACTGAAATGGTTGATATAAAGAGCATTGCCTGGGGAATGATTCCGGTTGGTAATGGACGATGCCGGCATTTACAAGGGCATGCTACGTATTCACGACACATTGAGGGAAGGAGTTGTTTGACCAGGTGATGAACATGCAGAGAATCATAGTCGTTTGTTTGTTGTTGCTTGCTGGGAACAGTCTTTATGCTCAAAGCACGAGGGTAAAGGGCAAGGTGACCGATGCGAAGACGGGAGAGGCGTTGCCGTTGGTGAACGTAGTCTTTAAGGGTACGACGGTCGGGATTACGACGGATTTTGACGGGGAATATGTCCTTGAAACCCGTCAGGAGGTGACGGAATTGCAAGCTTCTTTTGTCGGTTATGCCGTGCAGACCGTGAAAATCAAACCAGGCGTTTTCAATGCGATCGATTTTCGGCTGGAGCCCCAGACGTTTGATTTGGAGGAGGTGAGAATCACGCCCGGCGAGAATCCGGCGCATGCCGTTCTGAAAAACGTCCGTAGGAACAAGCCTCGGAACAATCCGGCTCTTTTTCCGGAGTATTTTTGCAAGACTTATACGAAAATGGAACTCGATATGACCAACGTCGAACCGGGTTTCAAGAATAAGAAGTTGCGGCAGAATTTCGGGTTTGTCTTCAATTACATGGATACCTCGGTCGTTACGGGAAAGCCTTATCTGCCGGTGATGATTTCGGAGGCTTCTGCCGATTACTATTATCGAAATTCTCCATCGCTGTCCCGGGAAATTGTGAGGGCGAGCCGCATATCGGGCATCGAGGAGGATTATACGCTGGCTCAGTTTACGGGACATTTGCATGCCCACGTGAATCTGTATGACAATTATATCGATATTTTCGAGGTTCGTTTTGCTAGTCCGTTGTCGGAACACGGTTTGATGTATTATAAGTATTTCTTGGTGGACAGTATGCAGGTGGACGGGCGCAAGACTTATAAAATCCGTTTTCATCCCAAGGCTTTTTCCACGCCCGTACTGGACGGGGAGGTGAACATCGATTCCACGACCTGGGCGCTGCAATCCGCCCATGTCAAAATGATGAAAGGGTTGAATGTCAACTGGATTCGTCATTTGGTGATGGACCATGAAAGTCAACTGGTCGATGATTCGACGTGGTTTCCCAAACAGGACAAGATCTTTGCCGATTTTTCAATCGTGATGTCCGATTCTTCCAAACTGGTCTCTTTTTTGGGGCATCGGGAGGTGGATTATTCGGCAGTGGATTTGAAGCCCGTCATTCCCCGGGAGGTGCTGAAAATGGACAACAATGTGATGATTGACCATCGGGTTTTGAACAATGACGAGAGTTACTGGGATACGATTCGGCCGTATGCGCTGAGCGACAAGGAGAAGCAGATTTACGACATGGTGGATTCCATTCGGAACGTGCCGTTGTTTCAGACCATTTACGACATTGTGACCATGATTGTGGGCGGGTATTACGACACGAAGTACGTGGAATTCGGTCCATATTATAAATTGCTGAGTTTTAACGAGCAGGAAGGCTGCCGTTTTCAGTTGGGAGCGAGAACGACCACCGATTTCAGCAAAAAAATCCGGTTGTCCGGCTATGGGGCGTATGGACTGAAAGACAAGCGCCTGAAAGGGGGAGGTGGATTCGACTGGTCGTTCCGGGAGTTACCGACTTCTATGCTGACGCTTTCATTCAAGCACGATATGGTGCAGTTGGGAGCGGGGATAAATGCCCTGACGGAAGGAAATATCCTGAGCTCTATTTTTTCCCGGGGGGATAATGACCGGTTGAGTATGGTCAACCAGTTGGACGTGAACTTTGAACAGGAGTGGCGGCAAGGTTTCAGCAATACGTTTGGGGTGCAGGTCAGGGATATTTTTTCGAGCGACTTTGTGCCTTTTGTCAAACCGGACGGGCAAATCATGCCTTCCATTTCTTCAACGATAGTTCGTCTGAATACCCGTTGGTCCAAAAATGAAATCGTCATCCGAAAGCCTTTCGATAAATATTCGCTGGGTTCGGATTATCCCATTGTCGGCGTGGATTTGGCCATGGGAATAAAGGGCATTTTCAAGAACGATTATGAGTTTTACCGGGTGGTTGCCTCGATTCGTTACGATTTGCCCATAGCCCCGATAGGTACTTCGGAAATGGTGCTGACCGGTGGCAAGATATTCGGCAAGGTACCTTATCCGTTGTTGAAGCTTCACGAGGGGAATGCGACTTATTTTTACGACCCCTACGCTTTTTCGTGCATGAACTATTATGAATTTGCCTCGGATACGTGGCTGACCTTTTTTTATGAGCATCATTTCAAGGGATTTTTCTTGGGCAAGATACCTTTGATGAAAAGGCTGAAATGGAGGGAAGTGTTTGTTTTCAAGGGGTTGATCGGCACATTGTCGGACAAGAACAACGGGAGCAGGGTGGATACCGATGCCGTGCTGCTTTTTCCGGAGGGTATGTCGTCGGTGTCGAAGCCTTATTTTGAAACCGGCATCGGCGTGGAAAATATTTTCAAGTTGCTGAGGGTGGATGCCATCTGGCGTTTGAGTCACCGGAATAAGCGTCCCGGACAGGATGTGCAGAACTTTGCGCTCAATCTTTCCCTTTATCTGAATTTCTGACGAATGGATTCCGGGAAATTATTATCTTTGTTGCACAAAAGCGAAAGGGTATGATATTAAGAGCAGAACATTTGATTAAGAAATATAAAAGCCGGACAGTGGTAAAGGATGTTTCCGTGCAGGTGGAGCAGGGGGAAATCGTGGGGTTGTTGGGACCGAACGGCGCAGGCAAGACCACTTCTTTTTATATGATTGTGGGATTGATTACCCCGAATGGCGGCAGGATATTCCTGGATGACCTGGAAATCACCAAGGAACCGGTATATCGTCGGGCGCAGGAGGGAGTGGGCTATCTGGCGCAGGAGGCTTCGGTGTTTCGCCGGTTGAGCGTCGAGGACAATATTCGCACGGTACTGGAGATGACGAAGATGAGCAAGGAGGAGCAGAAAGCGCGTTTGGAGGAGATGTTGGACGAGTTCGGTTTGCAGCATATCCGGAAAAGCTTGGGCATCCAGTTGTCGGGAGGCGAACGGCGCCGGACGGAGATTGCCCGTGCGCTTTCCATTCGTCCCAAATTCATCTTGCTGGACGAACCTTTCGCCGGAGTCGACCCCATTGCCGTGGAGGATATCCAGAATATCGTGCAGAAGCTGAAAGACAAGAACATCGGCATCCTGATCACCGACCATAACGTGCAGGAAACCCTTTCGATTACCGACCGGGCTTATCTGCTTTACGACGGAAGAATCCTGCAGTCGGGAACTGCCGAGGACCTGGCTGCCGACCCGGAGGTGAGGAGGGTGTATTTGGGGAAAAACTTTGAATTGCGAAGAAAAAAATAACCGGGTTGTCCGGGATTTCTCCCCATTTGATTGTTACATTGCAATTTCTTTTCTATATTTGCACCGCATTTGGAATGCAAATGTTGCGATAATAGCTCAGTTGGTAGAGCGTTGGCTTCCCAAGCCGAAGGTCGCGGGTTCGAGTCCCGTTTATCGCTCGATTGAAAAGTAAGGAGTTACATTGAAATGTAGCTCCTTTTTTATATACTTTTTGAAAACAGGGATATGTAAATTCCTGATTACTTGTCTTGTACGAAAAATCGTACTATATTTGCACATATCGAATAATGGATGATATGAAAGAAGCAACATTGACAGACCTTTCGGATAGGATACGACGTGCTGCTGAAAAGATTTAGTGACAACCCGAGGAAAGTTTATCGTAACCTCGTGATATGAATTAAAGGAGGGGATAAAAAAGGAGCCACGTTTTGACGTAACTCCTTGATTTTCTTTTGTCGGGGTGACAGGATTCGAACCTGCGACCCTCTGCTCCCAAAGCAGATGCGCTACCGGACTGCGCTACGCCCCGCTTGCGGGTGCAAAAGTAAGACTTGAAATGAAATAATCCAACTTTTTCTTGTTTTTTATTTCCTTTGGAATCCGTTCGTTACTTGGCGTATCCTACCGGATGGTTCATCAGCGGACGTTGGGATTCTTTCAGTTTTAACGCCTCTTTCAGCCGGGCTTGGTCCATGGAGGCTCTGGGGACAGTGACCAGTCCGTTGCCCGAGCAAAACAAGGAGATGTTTTGCGAAACGATGCCGGCATCGACGGCAGGCATCAGGATTTCGCCGTTGAACTGTTCCAGGTTCGCTACGATGACCAGGCAGACCGGTGCGGTCTTGGCAAATGCCTGTCCTCCTGCCACTGCCGGTCGGAAATCACCCTTTGCCACCGGAGTCAGCTCGTGTTTTCCGGCATTGTAGAGGTATGCGCCTTCCGGCAGGCATACGTAAACGTCGATTTCCTGCTTGTTCAGGGCGGTCGGGGCGGTGCGTCTGCCGGATTCCGGTCGGTTGACGCCGACGGCAGCCCAGAGCAGATCTGACAAATCTTGCATTTCCAGTTTGCGCTCCGCATATTCCCGGGTGGATTGCCGTTGCTCCAGGGCTTTCATAAGCGATGAGCCTCGCTGGAGGTTGGGTTTGTTCAGGGAAATGCTTTTCAGTTCTTGTGCCTGTGTGCTTCCGATGAGGCAAGCCAGGATTGAAATCAGTAAGGTCTTTTTCATGGTGTCTTTTTTATTTGTGGGTGCAAGTTACGCATTTTCTCGCAAAACCGCTTCGGGTGACCGGAGATAAATACCGGAAACCCGGAATCTTTTGTGCATGTTTTGTCGTTTATACGGTTGCCCTTGGAAACGAGCTAAAAAATAACTAAAAAAAACGGGAGGGATTGAAAATGAGTATCAAAGAACAATATTGGAAGTATTCGCTGATTGTCCTGATTCTATTGCTTGGCGTCGTGATATTTTGGGAGATGACCCCTTTTCTGGGCGGACTGATGGGGGCTTTCACCCTTTATGTGCTGTTGAGGAAACAGGCTTTTTATCTGACGGAGCGGAAGCATTGGAAGAAATGGATGATGGCTGTGTTTCTATTGCTGGAGACCCTTCTTTTTTGCCTGATACCGATTGCCTTGGTCGTGTGGTTTTTCATCGGCAAGATAAAATCCGTTAATCTGGATCCCCAGGGGTTGTTGGCACCCGTGCAATATGTGGCGGATTGGATACACGACAAAACCGGATACGATGTGTTGGATAGCGGGAATATCGGTGCGCTGGTGGGTGTTTTACCCCGGATAGGACAGGCGTTGATGGGAAGTATCAGTAGCTTTCTGGTGAATGTATTGGTGCTTTTGCTGATACTGTATTTTATGCTGACCAGTGGGCGGAGAATGGAGGCGTATGTGCAGAAGATTATGCCTTTCAACCGGCGTAACAAGAAAGATGTCCTGTGTGAATTTTATACGGTGGTCCGTTCTAATGCGATAGGGGTGCCTGTACTAGCTGTTTTGCAGGGAGGGGTTGCTCTGTTGGGCTATTGGCTATTCGGTGTACCGGAGGCTTTGTTGTGGGGCATCATTTCGTGTTTCGCAACGGTCATTCCGGTGGTCGGGGTGGCTATTGTCTGGATTCCTTTGGCGCTTTATTTGGGGATAGCCGGACATTGGGGGATGGCGGCGGGACTGGCTGCCTATTCCGTGGTCGTCGTTTCTAACGTGGATAATCTGATACGGACTGTGTTGCAGAAACAAATGGCGGATACGCATCCTTTGATTACGATTTTCGGGGTGGTGATCGGTTTGTCCCTGTTCGGTTTCATGGGGGTGATATTCGGTCCGTTGCTTTTGTCCGTCTTTGTCCTTTGCGTGGAGATATTCCGGGAAACTTATCTGGCAAATGATAAAAATGAATAAGTTTTAGTCACCGGTGTTAAAATTATTTCGTACTTTAGGGCTTTGAAATTTATATGATTTTTTAAAATGGCATTATTCGGATTATTCGGAAAAACGAAGAAGGAAAATTTGGACAAAGGCTTGGAAAAGACCAAGGAAAGCGTGTTTCAGAAGCTGGCGAGGGTGGTTGT